>CAZMDX010000712.1:0-1533 GCA_964564805.1 uncultured Pseudoalteromonas sp.
GATTCTGCCGTTAATCTTGTGATGGGGATCAGAAGTACCTGGTTTTCGGGACCTCATCACAGATTTGTCGCGATGCTGGACTTTACAGTTTTCGATGACTCAATAAAAGATAGCCCAATTATTGATGCCGATCATGCAGCTAATGTGATACTTGGTTATGCATATGTATTTTAAGCATATCCCTTTGTCCTGCATGCTCGCTTTATTGGTTTCAATAATAATGATATTAAGTGGCTGCCAGCAAGAAGAACAATACCTAGATACAACGTTGGGTTTTAAGCCAGCTGTAGCCACAACAAAAGTGACGCTGGTAGCCACTTCTTATATTCGCTTTGCAAGCAAAATTAAAGGACAGCAGTCTAATGATAGTGCGAGTTTGCAAAGCGGTGGTTTGCGTAAACTACATATTGCTGAAGGTATGCAAGTTAAACAAGGGCAAGTACTAGTGGCAGTTTATACACCAGAATTAACCGATAACTATGCCAGTAGACAAGCAAACTTGCAGCAAACCCGAGTCATCCTCACCACCGAACAGTTGCGACTCTCTGACCACCAAAAATCGAATGGATTGAACGCATGATACTGTTCACGAGCATTATTCTATCGACTCTGGTTGGGGTCGCTAAGGATAGCAGTGTTAGCTTTGAAGACATGCAGATCAGCATTTCCACAGGCCTTCTATTGCGGCTCTAATCCGGTCGTTGCTGTAACAAAATCACAATAGGTATAGATATGAAACACTTGAAACTGGCCACAACCGTTGTCGTTGTGCTTGCTGCTGGCATCTGGCTGATGCAGCCTGAAGACCCTGAACGTAAAAACCCGTTTGGCGGGGAAGCACAGGCGCTTTCCACTGGCATTCTTTCTCCGCGAGAGGGTTTGACCCTTGCGCTTGAAAGGCGCACGCCAGAGGCCCCCCCCCATGTATTGTTGGTCACCAAACTGCAAGGGGACAGGATTTTGGCAGTTGATCTGACCGCCGTAGGGCTAACCACCAAGACCGACTTCTTCGATGTTCTGACGGACGTTGGAATCGAGACACTTGTCGATATTGCGCAGGTCGATGCCAATAGCCTGTACCCAGTTGTGCAGCGCAGTTTTGGTGATCTATTACCTGCCGCTGGTACGGCCGTGCGGCACGTTGCAAGCGGCACTAATTTTCCTGAGCATCAGGATGAGACAGGCTCGGAGTCTGTTTTCAACTTTCCGAAATTCGGGGTCGCCACGCCACCTGTTACAACGGTTTCAACGTATGCGGACGAACTGCTCGATTACGAGGTCGAAATCTGCACAAGATTTGATCGCGACATTGAGCGTATCGAGGATTTTGATGCTGCGCAAAAAGGTTTCTTCCTATGCGGAGATTTCAGTAACAGGAGTGTGCTGACGCGGCTGATTGATCCCGACAATTACGATTCCGGCACAGGTTTCAGCGATGCCAAAAGCGGACCGGAGCGCTTCCCCTCGGGCGGGCTGTTCGTGGTTCCACTTGACTGGGAGAGCTTTGTAAAAAACGAGCGTCTTGTCACGCAG
>CAZMDX010000713.1:0-3556 GCA_964564805.1 uncultured Pseudoalteromonas sp.
AAAAACTTTGGACTAAGGCCTTTAGGCGTGTTCTTTCTGCCTCATCTTCAATGCGCTGGGACACGCCAACATGTTCAACACTTGGCATAAATACCAAATAGCGGGATGGGATAGTAATATCAGTGGTAAGTCTTGCGCCTTTGGTGCCAATTTGGTCTTTCACCACTTGAACAACAATATTTTGACCGTCTCTGACTAGCTCGCGAATATCACGTTTTTCTAGATGATGGGATGAAACGTCTTCTTCCACTTCACTATGTACAGCGATGTCAGAGGCATGTAAAAATGCTGCTTTATCTAAGCCAATGTCTACAAAGGCTGCTTGCATACCAGGCAATACACGGCTGACTTTTCCACGATAAATATTGCCCACTAAGCCACGTTTTGTATGCCTTTCTATATGGATTTCTTGCAGAATACCATTTTCAATCAAGGCTACACGTGATTCAGAAGGGGTAACGTTAATTAATAACTCAGCACTCATTAATGATCCCAAATTCGGTTAATAATATTCTTGTTTGGTATAAGGGTAAACCAACAACCGCGCTGTAACTACCGTTAATGTGTTTCACAAATTGCCCTCCTAAACCTTGTATGCCGTAGCTACCAGCTTTATCTTGTGGCTCACCTGTTTTCCAATACCATTGTATTTGCTGTTGACTCAGAGGGCCAAAACAGACATGAGTTTCAACCACTACGGTTTTTTGTTGTGTAGCGTTGGTAATAGTAACGGCTGTAAGAACCTGATGTGTGTCGTCAGATAACATGTTCAACATCCTCACTGCGTCATTTTTGTCTTTTGGCTTACCTAAAATATTATTCTGTGCCACAACTATTGTGTCTAAGCCCAGTACGAGTTTCTTCGCACCCGCCCTTTCGTAACCTAAAGTTGATTTTTCTTGTGCCATTCTTCGAACGTACTTATCAGGAGTTTCATTGGCCAGCACAGCCTCATCTATATCTACTGGATATTGACTAAACGGTATGCCTATTTGTTTCAGTAATTCAGCTCTGCGAGGAGACTGTGAAGCTAGCAATAACATCATTAATTTAAGCGCAGATGGCGGCGTACCTTGCGCAGCAACCAAAATAACCAAGGCCATATCACCATAGAACTGACTACGGGCCATAGATAGTCAAATAGGAAATAAATATCTGTCAGCAAATGTTGAACCCAAAAAATCACTAAGTTATTTAAGGCTGCTATAATGCCAATAATGATAGATTGTTGCCAAACAGAATAATTGCGTAAGCGCTTATGATTTGTAGCCAATATATAAATGCATAGGCACATTGCAAAACTATGTACACCCATGCTGGTACCTAATAAAATATCCAGTATTAGTCCAGTAAAAAAAGCAACGCCTACATTGACTCTATTAGGTAGTGCAAGTGCCCAATAACTTAGCACTAGTAACACCCAATCAGGGCGATACAAATCAGCAACAACAGGCATTGGCATGATTTGCAGTACCAAGGCAATGACAATGCTCAAAGTAATAGAGTAATTACGTATGCTCATTGTACCGTGATCTCTGCTTCGGAAGTGACGTCAAGTGTTCGCTCTGACCAAAGCAGTAATAAATACTTTAAACGATCTAGCTGAGCAACTGGTTTTGCTCTGACTTGAGAAAACGGCCTACTTTCATCTCGAACAATAGACGTAATAGTAGCAACTGGATAACCCTCAGGAAAAACGTTTCCTAAGCCTGAAGATAACAGTAAATCGCCTATTTTTATGTCACTACTATGAGCGACATGTTGGATCAATAGTTCATTTAAACTACCAGAACCATTTACCACCAAACGTACGTTATTTCGGGCTATCCTAACAGGTATCGCATGAGTAACATCTGCTATAAGTAACACGCGGCTATTCGTCGAACTGACCTGCATTATTTGTCCTACAATACCCTTATCGTCTAAAACAGGTTGTGCTTCAAAAACACCATTAATAGCCCCTTTGTTGATAACAATCTGATGACTATATGGATTGTTATCTACTGCCATCAGTTCAGCGACTAATTTGCGAGTGTTGTCTTGAACAGGCGAGTTTAACAGACTACGCAATCGATCATTTTCTTCTTTTAAAAAAGTAAGACGCTGCAGTTGGCCATTCATGAACATGGCTTCATGGGTCAACTTAGCATTGTCAATAAACAAACGCTCATGAGACACAAAACGGCTTGCACTGGCATTCAATAATTGGCCGGGTAAATTGGCTATGTACTGCAAAGGACTGACTAATGAATTGAGATAAACACGAGTGGTGCCAAACCCATCTAATTTGTGGTCGAACAGAATCAACGCAACAGACATCAAAAGAGCCAACGCAAGTCGATTAGGCAAAGAGGGACCATTTGAAAACATTAAATTCATTAATTTGTGCCTAAAGGCGACAAGAAGTCGCCTTGTTTACTTTGAAATTTTAAACACTACTATTCGTAGCTAAAGAGATCGCCTCCGTGGATATCGATCATTTCAAAGGCTTTACCGCCTCCTCTAGCAACACAAGTAAGAGGATCATCAGCAATTACCACTGGGATCCCCGTTTCTTCCATAAGAAGACGGTCCAAGTCTTTAAGCAATGCTCCGCCACCAGTAAGTACCATACCACGCTCAGAAATATCAGATGCAAGTTCTGGTGGAGACTGTTCAAGGGCGACCATGACAGCAGACACAATACCAGTTAAAGGTTCTTGTAAAGCTTCAAGAATTTCATTGCTATTAAGGGTAAAACCGCGCGGAACACCTTCTGCTAAATTACGCCCTCGCACTTCAATTTCTTTTACTTCTTCACCTGGATACGCGGCGCCAATTTCATGCTTAATACGTTCGGCTGTTGCCTCGCCTATAAGCGAGCCAAAGTTACGACGGACATAAGAAATAATTGCTTCGTCAAATTTATCGCCACCAATTCTTACTGATGATGAATAAACGATACCATTGAGTGAAATAATGGCGACCTCAGTGGTACCGCCACCAATATCGACCACCATAGAGCCAGTTGCTTCTGAAACAGGCAAACCAGCTCCGATTGCAGCGGCCATGGGCTCATCGATCAAATAGACTTCACGAGCCCCTGCGCCTAGGGCTGATTCACGAATTGCACGTCGCTCAACCTGAGTTGAACCACAAGGCACACATACCAGCACTCTTGGACTAGGACGTAAAAAATTATTATCGTGAACTTGTTTAATGAAATGTTGAAGCATTTTTTCTGTGACATAAAAATCGGCAATAACCCCATCTTTCATTGGTCGTATTGCTTTTATGTTACCGGGAGTTCTACCCAACATTTGTTTTGCTTCACGACCCACTGCCGCAACACTCTTGGGGCCACCGGCGCCTCGCTCTTGGCGAATAGCAACAACAGAAGGTTCATTGAGAACAATACCCTGATCTTTTATGTAGATAAGCGTATTTGCTGTACCGAGGTCGATTGATAAATCGTTGGAAAACATTCCCCGTAGCTTTTTGAACATGTAAAAACCGCACTTTGGTTGATAAGAAAAATATTCCACTAACTGTACCAATGCACCGAGATTTGGGCAAG
>CAZMDX010000714.1:0-5813 GCA_964564805.1 uncultured Pseudoalteromonas sp.
TGTTGGTTGTGAACTGAAATATAGCCTACCGCAGGAGAAGCAGAAGCTTTTCGACCGGCATATGTTAATGTGGCAGCTTTTGGTAACGCGGACCAAAAATGATGTTGACTACAATACCAAGCACCCTGATTTTGTGGCTCTTCCTGACACCAAACCCAATCTTTAACGTGTTTGAATTTACTCATGATTTGACCAAATTCCACTTGAGGGAATGGGTACAGCTGCTCGACTCGAATAATGGCCACATCGCTTTGTTTGTTCTTGCGACGCTGTTCTAACAAGTCGTAATAAACCTTACCTGAACACATCACCACTCGTTTAACACCGCTTGCGCTAATATCATCAACCTCATCGATAACATTATGAAACACACCCTCAGCTAATTCTTCAATGCTTGAAACAGCCAAAGGATGACGCAATAATGATTTAGGCGACATAACAATTAGCGGTTTACGCATCGGGCGATGTGCCTGACGACGAAGCATATTGAATACTTGGGCTGGTGTTGAGGGCACACATACTTGCCAATTATGGTCAGCACACATTTGCAAGAAACGTTCTAATCTGGCAGAACTATGCTCTGGCCCTTGCCCTTCATAACCATGAGGCAACAACATGGTTAATCCACACAAACGTCCCCACTTAGCTTCACCAGAACTTAAAAACTGGTCAATCACAACCTGAGCGCCATTAGCAAAATCACCAAATTGTGCTTCCCAAATAGTCAATGTGCCTGGCTCTGCTGTTGCGTAACCGAATTCAAATGCCAGTACTGCAGCTTCAGATAAAACTGAATCGTATATTTCCATCTTACCCTGATCGGCATGCAAATTAGCCAAAGGCATATAATCAGAGCCATCAGTTTGATTATGCAGAACTGCATGGCGATGGAAGAAGGTTCCACGGCCAGAGTCTTGGCCAGTCATACGTATATTACTGCCTCGAACAACAATGTCGGCATAAGCTAAGTTCTCAGCCATGCCCCAGTCCAGTGCTTTCTCGCCGTTTATCATGGATACACGGTCTTTGTACAACTTAGCGACACGTGACTGTAAAACATGTTCAGCTGGGAAAGTGCACAATTTATCGCCTAATTCTTTAATCTTTTCAACGCTGATTGCACTGTCGAACTCTACGTCCCAGTCATGTCCAAGGTGCGGAGACCAATCAACTGAATGTTCAGTCATTGGGCGCCACTCTTCGACTACACAGGCACCATGGTCAAGTGCTGCACGATAATCACTGACCAGTTTTTTAACTTCGTGCTCTTCTATGACGCCTTCAGCCATAAGCTGGTCTGCGTAAATTTTCCGAGGCACAGGATGAACTTTGATTTTTTGATACATCAAAGGCTGTGTCGCATTTGGCTCATCCGCTTCGTTGTGTCCGTGACGTCTGTAACACACTAAATCAATCACCACATCACGTTTGAATTGATTTCGGTAATCTAGGGCTAGTCTTGTTACAAATAACACTGCTTCAGGGTCGTCAGAGTTAACATGAAAAATGGGGGCCTGAACCATTTTTGCAATGTCAGTGCAGTATTGCGTTGAGCGCGCATCTTCTGTTTTTGAGGTAGTAAAGCCAACTTGATTATTAATGACGATACGTACCGTTCCACCTACTTGGAATCCACGAGTTTGCGACATGTTAAATGTTTCTTGCACAACACCTTGACCAGCAATAGCGGCATCACCGTGAATGGTAATCGGTAAAACTAATGAACCATCAGTGCAACCTCGTCGGTCTAATCGAGCTCGAACAGAACCAATAACCACTGGGTTTACAATTTCAAGATGCGATGGATTGAACGCTAATGCTAAATGCAAGTTACCACCGGGTGTGGCAAAATCTGAAGAATAACCCGCATGATACTTTACATCGCCAGCGCCTAACGAATCGTCATGTTTGCCGGAAAATTCATCAAACAGCACAGAAGGATTTTTACCCAGCACATTCACCAAGGTATTAATTCTACCTCTGTGTGCCATACCCACCACTACTTCTTTGGTTCCTTTACTACCAGCATGACTAATTAGTGCTTTTAGCATTGGCACTAATGCGTCTCCACCTTCTAGAGAAAAACGTTTAGCACCTGGAAATTTAGCGCCAAGATATTTTTCCATACCGTCTGCAGCCACTAAACCTTTAAGAAGATTGATCTTGTCATCTCGGGATATCTCAGGCTTGGCTTGAACTGACTCAATACGATGTTGCAACCAACGTTTTTGATCCGTATCGGTAATGTGCATGTATTCAGTACCAATGGAGCCACAATATGTCCTGTTTAGAGATTTAAATAAATCGCCTAAAGGCATCGACTCTTTGCCAACTGCATATGAGCCTACATTGTATATGGTGTCAAAATCTTTTTCAGAAAGGTTATGGTGGGATAGTTCTAAATCTCTTACCCTTGGCTGTATCCACAATCCAAGTGGATCTAGATTGGCATGTTGATGGCCTCTAAAGCGAAATGCATTGATTAATTGAAGTACCTTAACTTGTTTTTCGTCGCTTACACTTTGCTGCTGTGAACCAGAACCAGCTCTTGCTGCTGGGCCTAAAGAAGCTAGAGTGCGAAATTGTTCTCGAACAAGGCTATGCTTAGTTTCAATTTCTACGCCATCAAGTTTAGGTAATTGTTCAAAAATGCCTCGCCACTCTTCAGATACGCTTTGCGGTTCATCTAAATAGGCTTCATACATTTGCTCTATATAAGTAGCGTTGCCACCAGCCATGTGAGAAGAGTCCCACCATGCTTTCATCACGCTTTGTTGCATTGTTGTCCCTTGGTTTTAATAAGACTTACAAATATGTGTGCCGAAGCACACGATCTTTTTATTATTAGTAAAACTTACACCGCTCGCTTAAGCAGCATAGATTTAATATGTCCAATCGCTTTGGTCGGGTTTAATCCTTTTGGACAAACACTGACACAGTTCATAATACCATGACATCTGAACACACTAAACGCATCATCTAAATCACTTAAACGTTCATCAGTTGCTGTATCTCGGCTATCAGCTAAGAAGCGATAAGCATGCAGTAAACCAGCGGGGCCAATAAATTTATCTGGGTTCCACCAAAATGACGGGCAAGAGCTCGAACAACAAGCGCATAAAATACACTCATACAAACCGTCAAGTTTTTCTCTTTCTTCAGGAGCCTGCAAAAATTCTCGAGCTGGCGGCTGTTTGTCGTCATTAATAAGATACGGTTTAACTTTTTCATATTGAGTATAAAATTGTGTCATATCTGTCACTAAATCACGCACAACTGGTAGGCCTGGTAATGGACGAACCACTATTTTGGATCCTTTAAGTGCGGATATTGGCGTAATACACGCTAAGCCATTTTTACCATTCATATTCACGCCATCAGAGCCACACACACCTTCACGGCATGAACGGCGGAATGACAAAGTAGGATCTTTTTCTTTTAATGCTATCAACGCATCCAACACCATCATGTCTTGGCCTTCTGCGACCTCCAACTGATAATCTTGCATGCGAGGTGCGTTATCAACATCAGGGTTGTAACGGTAAACGGAAATGTTTAATTGCATAGTCGCTACTCCTAGTACGTTCTTGCTTTAGGTGGGAAGGCTTCACGTAATTTAGGTGTCATATTCACCTCACGTTTTATCATTGATTTTGTTTCAGGTAAATAAACAGAATGACATAGCCAATTTTTATCATCTCTATCAGGAAAATCAAAACGACTGTGTGCGCCACGACTCTCAGTTCTAAAATTAGAGGCTACTGCTGTTGTGTAGGCAGTTTCCATTAAATTGTCTAACTCAAGACATTCGATACGCATGGTATTAAAATCGTTACTCTTGTCGTTGAGACTGGCATTTTCTAGTCTTTCGCGGATGTCATTTAATTCTTTTAAACCGGTTGCCATTGACTCGCCTTCACGGAATACCGAGAAGTTTAGCTGCATACATTGTTGTAAATCTTTCTTGATTTGAACAGGGTCTTCGCCTTTACCCACTGCAGAATTCTCCCAGCGATTAAAGCGGACCATTGCCTGGTCAACATCATCGTTAGACGCTTCTCGAGCATCAATACCATCGATTGCTTTACCAAGATGTAATCCTGTTGCACGACCAAATACAACGAGGTCTAATAATGAATTACCACCCAATCGGTTAGCGCCGTGCACAGATACACATGCTATTTCGCCACAAGCGAATAAACCTTTTATGGGTGAAGTGTTACCATTTGCATCCATTGTAAGGGCTTGACCATCTACATTAGTCGGCACACCGCCCATCATATAATGGCAAGTTGGTATAACAGGAATTGGCTCTTTAATAGGGTCAACATGTGCAAAAGTACGAGATAATTCTAAGATACCAGGCAAACGAGATTCAAGAACATCTTTACCTAAATGGTCAAGTTTCAACTTACAATGTGGACCTTGTGGACCATCAAAGCCTTGACCTTCACGAATTTCTGTCATCATTGAACGAGCAACAACGTCTCTACCTGCTAAATCTTTGGCATTAGGTGCATAGCGTTCCATGAAACGTTCACCGTCTTTGTTTAAAAGATAGCCGCCTTCACCTCGACAACCCTCAGTAACAAGTGTACCGGCACCTGCAATACCTGTTGGATGGAACTGCCACATTTCCATGTCTTGCATAGGTACGCCGGCACGTAGGGCCATACCTAGGCCATCACCAGTGTTGATGTGAGCATTAGTAGTTGAAGCATAAATACGCCCTGCACCGCCGGTTGCCAACACAACTGCTTTAGATTTGAAGTAGACAACTTCACCAGACTCGATATCAATAGCAGTACAACCTACAACATCACCATCTTGGTTTTTAACTAAATCAAGTGCGTACCACTCACTAAATATTTTCGTCTTATTTTTAACATTTTGCTGATAAAGCAAATGCAACAGTGCATGACCTGTTCTGTCCGCAGCTGCTGCAGTTCGAGCGCCTTGCTCTCCACCAAAGTTTTGCGATTGGCCGCCAAAGGGGCGTTGATAAATTTTTCCATTTTCGAATCGAGAAAAAGGTAAACCCATATTTTCCATTTCGATTATAGCTTCTGGGCCTGTTTTACACATATATTCGATCGCGTCTTGGTCACCAATGTAATCGGAACCTTTGACTGTATCGTACATGTGCCATTCCCAATTATCTTCATGGGCATTACCCAGAGCAACTGTAATACCACCTTGAGCTGATACCGTATGTGAACGTGTAGGAAAAACTTTCGATAAAAGGGCACACGATTTACCCGATTCTGTAATCTGTAGTGCTGCGCGCATGCCCGCGCCACCAGCACCAATTACGACTGCATCAAATTCATGTACAGGAAGACTCATTTACACACTCCACAAAACAAATAAACCAATAGCCACATACACAAATGCAACTAGGTTAATACTAAATTGAATAAACGCTCGCAAACCCGGCGCTTTTACATAATCAGTCAAGACCTGCCACATACCGATACGTATGTGAAACATAATCGAAACTAAAGTAACCAATGTGAATACTTTCATTGCCAAACCGGAAAACAAGTCATTCCAAACTGTGTATGTTATTTCTGGAGTGGCAATAAAGAACCATCCCATAAACAAGGAAAACGCAGTCATTAGGATTGCTGTGGCCCGAGTGGTTACGTAATCTTGCACGCCATTGCGTTTTAAACTTGCTTGACCCGTTACCATAATACGACTCCTACTAAGATAGTTAAGATAATCCATGCGGCAATGATTGATTTCGCACTGATATCACCTGATTTAAGTTCTTCCCAATAACCCATATCCATAATCATATGTCTAACACC
>CAZMDX010000715.1:0-1663 GCA_964564805.1 uncultured Pseudoalteromonas sp.
GAGATAACCAAACGTAAGTTCGCTTCAACCATTTCTTTCTTGGCACGTCGCGCTTTCGCTTCACCAATCGACATGCGACGATTGATATCTTTGATATCAGCAATAATCAATCCGGTTTCATCTTCTACCGTATTCATTTTACTAATTGCGCGCTCAAGCTCTTCCTGGTGCTCTCTCATTTCCTCTGCATAAGGTAATGACGAGTCGAGTATTTTGAATAACCAAACAGTTGATGTTTCGTTTCCAGCAAAAGCCTTAATAAAATCTTTCTTAGGCATTTTAGCTGTGATCACACAATGTTTCATCACTATGCGTTCTTGCACACGGATCCTATCCATCATGCTACGCATGTTTTTAACCATACGGTCAAATTGCTTGGGCGTTAGTCTAAATTCTTTGAAAACTTCGCTGAGTTCATTAATCTGAACGCGTGCTTCTTTATGTGAACGGCCTTTTGCATCGATAACATCTCGTGCTTTTTCATATTGATGACGAAGTGCGGTGAATTTCTCACGCGCTAACTCAGGATCTGGACCGGTGTCTTCTTCCTCTTCGTCTTCGTCGTCATCGCCATCTTCTTCTTTTAATTCTTTAGCAGATAATTCAGAACCAACGTGGGTGGCAGTGGGTGCTACATCCTGTTCGTTTGGATCAACAAAACCAATGATGATGTCGCTAAGTCGAATTTCTTCAGCTTCGAACATATCCCACTGATCAAGCAAGTGAGTAATGGCTTCCGGATATTCTGCAACAGAGCACTGGACTTGGTTGATGCCTTCTTCGATACGTTTAGCGATAACAATTTCGCCCTCACGTGTTAGAAGTTCAACTGTACCCATTTCACGCATATACATACGTACCGGGTCAGTTGTGCGGCCTATCTCGCTTTCCACTGTAGCAAGTGCTGCAGCAGCGGCTTCAGCAGCTTCATCATCAGTATCGCTTTCTTGCATCAAAAGCTCATCTTTATCAGGAGCTGTTTCGAATACTTTGATACCCATGTCGTTGATCATTCGGATGATATCTTCCATCTGATCTGAGTCGACAATATCTTGTGGAAGATGGTCGTTAACTTCCGCAAAAGTCAAATAGCCCTGTTCTTTACCTTTGGCAATAAGGAGTTTTATCTGCGACTGCTTGCTTTGCACCATATAACTTACGCTTCTCGAATTAGTTTAATATTCATCAAAACCTCTAACTAAAGAGGATTTACGCTGTGACTTGCTTAATATACCCAGTAAGAACTTCTTTACTTAGGTGTTAGCGAATTAGCCAGTATAGCAGATTCACTATGCATTGGGCTAGATCTTGGGTCATT
This sequence comes from uncultured Pseudoalteromonas sp., assembly GCA_964564805.1. Classification (GTDB taxonomy): domain Bacteria; phylum Pseudomonadota; class Gammaproteobacteria; order Enterobacterales; family Alteromonadaceae; genus Paraglaciecola. The sequence goes on from CAZMDX010000715.1 coordinate 1,319, forward strand.
TTTGTTCTTTTACAAGGACATATTTGTTCTTTTACATGGTTACCTTTGTTCTTTTATAAGAATATTAAGCTCTTGTTTTTCTTCATCGGTTAATTTGCTAACCCTAGATTTAGAAAACAACTCATCCATACGGCCTTGTAAATGCCAGTCTAGTAACTTAGCAAAACTATCCTCAAACACAGCCGCTTGGTTTTGTTCAGCGTATTCCCACATCATTAATTTTGCTAACTGAGCACTTTGTGGGTGGTCACGAAAATGTTCTAAGACTTGCGCTGTATTCGCCGTAGGTTTATTTGAGCAAAACTGATAAAGCTCAATTAACACCGGTATACCTGGTATATCTAC
>CAZMDX010000716.1:0-1501 GCA_964564805.1 uncultured Pseudoalteromonas sp.
TCTTGCATCGCTATTTTTTTCAGTTCTGCTCGTTTTACATGCAATAAAGGTTCAGTATAACCACTCGGTTGGTCTTTACCTTTGAATACAAGCTCATGTGCCGCTTGAAAGGCTATAGAGGCTTGAGTGTCAGGTGTCATGGCAGTATATTCAACATCACCCGCATTTTGCCCATCAACTAACTTAGCCATGGTTTGCATTGAAGTCTCAACTTGCTCTTTTGTGACAACCTCATGCATCAGCCAATTAGCAATGTGTTGGCTAGATATTCTCAATGTGGCCCGGTCTTCCATTAAACCCACATTATTGATGTCAGGCACTTTGGAACACCCTATACCTTGATTAACCCATTTGACTACATACCCCAAAATGCCTTGTACATTGTTGTCTAGTTCACGCTTTATCTGCTGTAATGTTAACTTTTCGTCTTTAAGTAGCGGGATGTCTAACATTTGTTCTAGCAAGCCCTCTACTTGAGTGGTCATATTCATTCTGATGTTGAACACGTTTTCTTGATGATAATGCAGTGCATGTAATGTGGCAGCAGTAGGCGAGGGCACCCAAGCTGTGTTGGCTCCAGAGCGTACATGTGTAATTTTTGCTTGCATCATTTCGGCCATATTATCTGGAATAGGCCACATGCCTTTGCCAATTTGTGCTTTACCAGATAACCCTGAGTTCATGCCGGTCACTACATTGGACTGTTCGTAGGCATTCAACCAAGGCCTTGTTTTAATCGTTGCTTTGGTGGCAAATGCTCCTAGCTGCATGGATGTGTGTATTTCGTCGCCTGTGCGGTCTAAAAATCCAGTATTGATAAACACCACTCTATCTTTTGCTGCTTGTATACAAGCTTTTAAGTTCACACTGGTGCGTCTTTCTTCATCCATCAAGCCTATTTTTAAGCTATGGCTGGGTAAACTAAGAATCGATTCTATTTTGGAAAATAATAAATCGGCATAGGCGACTTCTTCTGGCCCATGCATTTTAGGCTTCACTATATAGACGCTACCTGCTTGGCTATTCTTGAAAGCACCATTTCCGAGTAAGTCATGTTTTGATATTAAACTGGTGACAAGGGCGTCCATGATCCCTTCGTAAATGGGCTTATCATCAAACAGGATGGCATCTGTTGTCATTAAGTGTCCGACATTTCGGATAAACATCAAGCTTCTACCAGGTAGGCTAAATGTTTCTCCTGTTGTGGATTTATATCGTCTATCTTGATTTAAGCTGCGTATTACTTGTTTGCTGCCATTGGTTATTGTGGCGGTTAAATCGCCTTTAATCAGCCCTAACCAATTTTTGTATACTAAGGTTTTATCTTCAGCATCAACCGCTGCAACAGAGTCTTCGCAGTCCATGATGGTGGTTAATGCGGACTCTAGAAATATATCTTTGATGTTAGCTGTATCTTGTTGGCCGATAACGCTATGTTGATCAAATTGAATTTCGCCATGAATGTTATTGTGTTTAATTAGCATACAGTTGGGGTGTTCAA
>CAZMDX010000717.1:0-14828 GCA_964564805.1 uncultured Pseudoalteromonas sp.
GCTATTGCAGCTCACCCACGTGTTAACAAAGGTGATATTAAAAAAATACAAGAAGCACTGATAGATATGCGAAATAGCGCTCTTGGCAAGGCATTGTTAAAGAGTATCAAGATTAAAGGTTTTACAGCAGGTACAGATCATGATTGGAATGATGTCAGAGCACTTAATATAGCTTTGCTTGAAAGCAATTAAGCTAACGTATGTTGAGTTTTCGATCAAAAACCATTTTAGGTATTGCATTAATCGAATCAATATTACTAGTAATATTAGTTTTTAGTGCTTTAAACTTCATGAGTGATTCAAATGAAGAGCTGCTAAAACAACGTGCAGAGGTCACATTACGTCTTTTTAAAAGTGCCATTAAAGATGCTGTATTATCAACAGATTTAGCAACGTTGGAAAGTTTTGTCGAAGAAATCATGTCAAATTCTGATGTTGTTTATGCACGTATCATTAGCAATGGTGTTGTGCTTGCTGAAGGGGGAAGTGCATTAGTACTTCAGAAGCCACGTGAGGTGGATAGCTCACTTTCTGAGGTTATCGATGGAATATATGACATTCGTGCAGAAATTGTTGTAGCTGGTATAACTTATGGTGTTATTGAAATGGGACTTTCTACAGAGTCAATAGAAAGCATGTTATCAAAAGCCAAACGGTGGATTGCTACCATCGCCAGCCTTGAAGTAAGTCTTGTGGCTTTATTTTCGTTTGTGCTCGGTACTTATTTAACACGGCAACTTTTAGCACTAAAAAATGCATCTAATCTTATCGCTTTATCTGGTCCTGGACATCAAATACCCATATCAGGTAATGACGAACTTTCGGAGGTTGCACATGCATTTAATAGTATGTCGAAGAACCTAGAAAAAAGTTATGGCGAGTTAAATAATAGTTATGCTGAAATGGAACATAAAATAAACGAGCGAACGCGTGAACTGAATACCATATTAACCCTAAGCCCCGACGGATTTGTGCTGTCCAACACTGACAATAATGTTGTATATATCAACCCCGCTTTTTTAAGTATGACGGGATTCAAAGTAGATAGTTTAATCGGTAAAAGCACGCATACCTTTAATGAGTTAATAGCTAGTTTGTTTGATTCAGAAAAAATGAACAATATAAAATTTATCACCAAGGGTGATACTGAACAGCTGATCTATCTGTCACGTCCGTCCTCACGTATTCTCCACGTTAATATCAAAACAATGCTTGGGTTGAAGGGAAAAACAGAAGGACATGTATTTTACTTCAGAGATGTAACCCATGAAAAAGAAGTGGATAGGATGAAAAGTGAGTTTTTATCAACGGCAGCTCATGAGCTGCGCACACCACTAGCGAGTATCTATGGTTTCTCAGAATTATTAACACATCGTGAATACAACAAGAGTGTGTCACATGAAATAATCGAAACCATACATCGACAGTCAGGTAATCTCAAAAAACTACTTGATGAGCTACTCGACCTGTCTCGTATTGAAGCAAGAGCAGGTAAAGATTTTAATATGGCTAATAATTCACTTGAAGAGATTGTAAAACAGTCATGTGTGGAGACTGAGGGTGCATTTACGGATCATAAAGTGGACGTTCAGACATTAGAATATTGGCCAACATTAACGTTTGACAACGATAAAATGCGTCAGGTATTTACAAATTTGTTAAGTAACGCTTGTAAATATTCACCTGAATATAAATGCGTTGTTTTGACTACAAGCGAGAGAGAAAAAAACGGACATAGGCAGTTTGGTGTCAGCATAATTGATAAAGGTATTGGTATGTCACCTCAGCAATTTAGTCATCTCGGAGTGCGGTTTTACCGAGCTGATAATTCGGGTGCAACGCCCGGTTCAGGTTTGGGCGTATCACTGGTTAAAGAAATAGTGTCTATTCATGCAGGAGAGGTCGAGTTTGTTACAGCTCAAGGAAAAGGAATGGTCGTAACCGTGTGGTTACCAATCGTTAAAAGTTAACCCACAGATATGTCTAAAATGACTAAAAAATAATGTCAACTGTTGACGAACAAGGTGAATTTCGTTTATTAATCAGGGTGAACTTTGAATTTGCTGATCCCGAGTTACATTCAGCTGCAGATAATCAACGTGCATTAACATAAGCGATTTACTTAGCTGTTATTTTTAAAGTAGAGTTTTTATTGTCTATTCCCAATGGCAGTGTCAGTTAATAGAACAAAGCTGTAGGGGCTTTCTGTTCAGGATTTACCGTTTTTATTTAAAGAATATTTTAAGACACTGGGCCATCTCATTTTGTTACTACTAAGGTACTTAGTGAATTCGACAGAACTTAAATATGGTGAGAATAAGGTTCATATTGAATCTCATTTTTCTGGGGATTATGTGAGTTTATGGTTAATATTAAAAATAAAGCAACTTTTCCAAAAAATTCTAGAAAGTAAAGCAGATTGAGAGTTAATGCGAAACACTCCGACTATGTTACTAATATTTCATGAGCCTAAACATTCCAGTATCAAAAATACTTAAAAAGTGGTTCTGGAACACAATGAGAACTTCGAAGGCAGTTGATATCCATCAAATTTACAATGTAAAAAAATCCCGTTAAGTACACGCGTTGTCGTCTGTTCAAACTTTCTGATATTTGACGATGGACAGATTTTTTCGCCTTGTATCGATTGATGAAAAGTATTCGTGATATCAAAAAAAGTAGTGAAACTTTCTGTGAACCCAGTGTTGTTAATGATTTTTTGTTTCTGAGTGATGATATTGTTAATAGACGCGTTAGATATTAATCAAGGAAATTAGTCGTTATTTTAATGATTAGTTTTTAATTCAGTGTTTAAATATAGGTGATAGGATTATTCAGCGTAGTTAAAAAAAACGTTTTGTGTTGTAAAACCATCATTTTTAGTACTACTTTCACAGTGTTTTTAACCGCGCTCTTGGCCGATAAAAAGTAGGCTTAATTTCAGTAATAAGCCAATGCTCCTCAATTCACACTTGATGAGCATTACACCTTTCTATCAACCAAATAATAATGCTCAACTTTCAAGCATATGTGATAAATAATAAAACAAATGATTTGTCAGAATTCACCATAATAAATGGTAATCAATATATTATTTCTGTCCAACACCCTATAAAAATTATAAAAAGGTGCATAAAATTATTTATATCGAAAACACCTTATTAGCATTAACTAAAATTTCGAAGAGACACCTGTGAAACTTTATTAATTTGAAAAAAATTGTCTGTTCTGTCATATCCGAGTCAATAATAGAAACAACAATAACCAAAGGTCTGTATTGTTCATTTTGAATAGTTCATTTAATTTAAAAAACCACATTTATCGATAACTAAAATTAGTTAATTGTAGCTCAACGATTGGGACCAACTATTTCACATAGTTGACTATTAATAGTGTTTAGTATACATTCGGAAAATTCGGAAAATACGGAATAGGCAGAAGACTAGTGAGTGTAATAAAATGTACCAAACCTCAAAGTTAAAAGTGACACACTGCACTTCAAAGCAAGCTGCCAGCATGTTAGAAGTGACAACTCGCACCATTCAACTATGGTCAGAATCAGGAATATTAAAAGCTTGGAAAACAGCAGGGGGCCATAGGCGATTCAATCTAGAAGAAATTGAAGCCTTTAAGGCTCAACTTAAGAAAGATACTAATGACTCGGCAGATCAAAGATTAACTCGTGTTTTAGTCATTGAAGATGAGCCCGACTTAATTATGTTGTATAAAATGACAATTGAAGGTTGGGGTCTACCCATTATTTTGAAAACAGCGACAGATGGTTTTGAGGGATTAATACAAATAGGATCTTGGAAACCAGATATTGTTATTACAGATATTCAAATGCCAAATGTAAATGGCATACATATGTTGAAAGCACTCTCTAAATTGGAGTCTTTTAACGATATGGTGATTATGGCTGTTTCAGGACTATCAAAAGCAGAGATTGAAAAGAAAGGGGGGTTGCCCGAAGGCATACCTATTTTCACTAAACCTATTCCTTTTGATGAAATCGAAAATATTATCAATCAGCGATGCAAAACAATATCAGGCAGTCGATAAATAGTAATAAATCATTTGTCATAATTTTATTACTGTTCAATGATTGTATTTTGATTTTACGGGTAGGTATTTCCTAGTAATTCAAAAATTTAAGTGATGAGGATATTGTGATTGGTAATCAGATAGCCAAGGATAGTTTTGCATCCTTGCAGCGTGTAATTTACAAAGGCGTAAAATTACTGTAGTTCGAAGTTATAGTGGCAGTGAAAGCCAGCTAGAGCATACGTTAATAGTTTCTTGTACAGACTAACATTTATAATTTTGGACAGCGTATTTTACAAAAAATAAATATAGACTAGTAGAGCTTTTTTTGGCGCTTTTAATAAAAATGTAGTTAGTAATCAAGATTTAGATTTAGATTTAAATATAAGCTTAAGTTTAGTTTCGACCACTGTAAAAAATTAGAGTGCATGTAAAAGGTATCGAACTTAAAGATAGACCTGAGTTTCATATTGAATTGCCTGCAGGTAGTGAATAAATGTCCGTTAATGATTTAAACACCCACCAATTACCATCATGTGCATGCGTCATGACTTTACTTATAGATAAAGTGACAAACAATAAACGTTGAGTGGTAGGCAACTATTACCAAAAGACGCTAATTTCATAGTGATAATCAAAGAATTTTTAAATGTAAAAAGTCATAACATTATTAATCAGTGTTTTTGCTGTTCAAATAATCAAAGCCGGAAAAGTGTTGATGTTAAGCGAAAAGCTTCAACAATTAATAATATCAGTTATGTAAAACACCCAGTAATTTTAACCAATTTTCATCTAAGGTTTTACCGCCAACACTCTTGGTTATCTTCCTATGTATTATGACTTATAAACGCAAAATTATTAACTCACTAGGCAAAGATCCATATCAAGTCTTTTAAAGATTAAGTGACCAGTAAGACATGCTTTGTTTTATCTCTCAGATATTACGAAATGACTCTTAGATTGAAATTAGTCTACTAATCACGAAACCAATTCGTTTTTCCAAATCAAATTTTCAAATACTTACTCAAATCTTGCTCTGGTTTAATAACCATTTGCTCACCACTTTCAAATACCACTCCATCCAATTCACCCTTCAAAATTAACGACTCCCCTTGTAACAACAAGGCTGTACCCTCTCGTATCCCAACTACTGGTATATTAGGATTCAACATACAAAACTCCTCGATACGCTGCGCGCGCGTCTCGCCATTGTGGCCTGGAGCTTGGTAGTCGGTATAATGAGGATTGAGTTGAAAAGGTAAGAAGTTAAGTGCATCAAAACTAGGAGGTTGTATTATTGGCATGTCGTTAGTGGTGCGGATGCTATTGCTGCAAATGTTTGATCCTGCGCTCCAACCCACATAAGGTATACCGCTATTAACTTGGTTTTTTACTGCACAGATCAAGTCTTGTTGATAAAGTTGATTAAGTAGGTTAAATGTATTACCGCCACCTACTAAGATGGCTTTAGCGTCTTTTAGTGCTTGCTGAGCGTTGGAGAATTGATGAATACCTTTGACTTGATGGTTAGGTAGGGCGTTTTGTACTTTTGCAGTGTAGTCATCCCAACTGATCGACACACCAGCAAATGGGATAAAAAGAAGTTCTTCGATGTTAGGTAAATATTGCGTTATTAAAGGGATAGTATGTTGAAGATAATCTTCATTGCCTACGATTGAGCTGCTGAACATTAATATACATCTTGGTGTATTCATTTTTAAATTAATCCGTTTATCACTAGACGCACAATTATAGACATATAGAATGCTTTGCATAGGTAAAATCTTTCAGTAAAATATTAGGAAAAATAATGACAGTTAATACAACTTCAGTACTGTTTGTTTGTCTGGGTAATATTTGTCGATCACCCAGTGCTGAAGCGGTTTTGAAGAAAAAAGTGGCTGATAACGGTTTGATGATTGAAATTGACTCTGCGGGGACGGCTGGTTATCACAATGGAGCTGCGCCAGACAAACGTTCACAAGCTGTAGGTATGGAAAAGGGATATAATTTTAAAGGCTTAAAGTGTCGAAAAGTGGTCGAACAAGATTTTGAAAGATTTGATTATATTTTGGGTATGGATAACGAGAACGTTGCTAATCTTCTGAAAGCTTGTCCTGAAGAATTTAAACATAGAGTGTCGTTGTTATTAAGCTTTAGTCAATCTGAGGAGCAACAGGTACCAGATCCTTATTATGGTGGCAGACGTGGTTTCGAATACGTTTTAAACCTGATTGAACAAGGGGTTGACGGTTTAATTGAACATCTTAAATCCAGTAGGTCATAAGTTATCGATTTAAATTTCAAGAATAAACACGTTAGTGATTGAAATTTCCGGTCATACCCTCTAAATTCTCGTCCCAGTTTGTCGGTTCACAATTTAACCGACTACCTTATATTTATTTTACAAGGAAAAATCGTGAGTCATTGGCAACCAGATAGTTGGCGTTCAAAGCCTATTTTGCAACAACCTACCTATGAAGATAAGAAACACCTTAAACAGGTTGAAGATACACTTGGGGGTTATCCTCCATTGGTCTTTGCTGCTGAAACTCGAGCTTTATATAAGCAGTTAGGTGATGTTGCAGAAGGAAAGGGTTTCTTGTTACAAGGTGGTGATTGCGCTGAATCCTTTGATGAGTTTAATGCGCCAAAAATTCGCGATACCTTTAAAGTCATTTTACAAATGGCTATAGTGCTGACCTATGCGGGTCGCTGTCCAGTTGTAAAAGTTGCTCGTATGGCAGGACAGTACGCTAAGCCTCGTTCTGGGGATTTTGAAACCATTAATGGCATCTCACTACCTAGTTATCGTGGTGATATTATTAACAGCTTTGAATTTACTGAAGCATCGCGAAGACCTGATCCTCAACGGATGATAGAGGCCTATCATCGTGGTGCGTCCACTTTGAATCTATTACGTGCTTTTGCACAAGGTGGATTGGCCGATTTACATGAAGTTAATCGCTGGAATATGGCCTTTGTAGAGAATAACCCTTTAAAAGACCGTTATCACGATCTCGCTTCTCGCATTCAAGATTCATTAGAATTTATGAACGTTATGGGAATTAACTCTACCAACACACCAACCTTGCATGAAACCAGTTTGTATACCTCTCATGAGGCTTTGTTACTCAACTATGAGCAAGCTTTAACTCGGGTCGATACACTAACGGGTAATTGGTACAACTGTTCGGCGCATATGCTTTGGATTGGTGAGAGAACTCGTCAACTTGATCATGCTCACTTGGAGTTTTTCCGTGGCATTCATAATCCTATTGGTGTGAAGGTAGGACCAAGTATGCAAGAAGATGAATTAATTCAGCTGATTGATGCACTTAACCCAAATAATGATGCAGGTCGCCTTACATTAATCACCCGCATGGGCGCAGATAAACTTGAGCATAACTTACCCAAGCTTTTACGCCGAGTTAAACAAGAAGGTCGCAAAGTGGTGTGGAGTTCTGATCCTATGCACGGCAATACCTTCAAAGCTTCGAGCGGTTATAAAACCCGTAACTTCGACGCTATCTTACGCGAAATACAGCAGTTCTTTGCTGCACACGAAGCCGAAGGTACACATGCAGGTGGCATTCACTTAGAAATGACTGGCCAACATGTGACTGAATGTACAGGTGGGGCTTATGAAATCAGTGATGACGATTTAGCTCAAGCCTACAAAACACAATGTGACCCGCGATTAAACGCTGATCAAGTATTAGAAATGGCGTTTCTTGTAGCTGACCGTTTACGTAAAGCTTGAAACGACTAAAATTTGCCGCTTCGTGATGTATTTGATTGCATAGCGGCTGTTTTAAATGATACGAACGATAATTGTGAATACTTGCATCATGTGGTTTGGTAGCCGTATGACAATCTGAAAAATTAGCAATAAACAATCTACAAATATCGACAGTCTCGATCCTTATCTTATGCCAGTATTTTTTGAGCGCCTGCACGAAATAAGTTTTGTTGCAGGTCAAGCCATTTGGTGCCTTCATCGCAACCCATTTGAAATGACCTTTAGTTCTTCAGGCTAGTCATTATGTGTTCTTGTTAAAACAAAGCAATGCTAACTACACAAATATTAATGTGATTAAATACCGATATTCGAGATCTTTAATTTAGAAATATACAACATAGATTCGTTATTGCTAAGGGTTGTTTTAAGACCCATCCATGTCACACCCTTTTAATTCTAAAAGAATCTAATAAAGTATCATCTTAGTTGTCAAACCTACCGCTTGATCAGTTAAAAGTATGTGCCAAAAGGTGGCTAACGTTCTCGGCACTTATTCAATAAGATTGTTGTTATGGCGTGGTGATACTAGTGCCACTTTAAGCGAGAAGTATTTGTTGAAGCACTAGGTATTTTATTTGGCATTCAAGGCACGGATAAAAATGTAGCAGGATTGGTCATTAATATTTAGCAATACGATCTTGCTTTATCGCAGGCATCGAATTAGTACATGTTTTATGTGGTGGCACTGCTTTGTTGCAACAATCGCCACGATTAAAGATGAAAATAGGTACTGGTAAAATAGCTTGGGGTTTGTCTGTAAGTTATCATCTGCGAGCTGATTTTATAGTATGGATTGTAGACAGTCTTTGACAACAGTCTCATTGTAATAAATCAGATTCAATTTTAAAAAAATTATCAGTCGCATTCACTAATGATGCAGCGGTGAGTTGAGGTACACCATAAACTTGGGTTTTACAGCCATATTTTTGACTCACTTTTTTAAGTAACAAATCAAAATCGCCGTCTCCTGATAATAACACTATTGTATCTGCATACTCTGCGGTTTCTAGGACATCTATCGCAATACCTACATCCCAGTCACCTTTAGCTGAACCATCACTGCGTTGAATGTACGGTTTTAATTTTATATCAAAGCCAATATGTTTGAGAGCGCTCTGAAATTTTTGCTGTTGTTCATCACCTTTGTCTATGGCATAGGCATTAGCCATAATGATGTCGCCTTGATGTTGAATATGTTGCCAGAATCGACGGTAATTAAATTGGCGAGAGTAGGCCTGACGAGTGGTGTAATAAATGTTTTGTACATCAACAAAAATGGCAATTTTTTCCAAAGCGTGTTACTCGTAATTAAAAACGAACATATGATAACACCTTTAAGGTATTGAATTATTTACTGATAGTAGACCAATTAGTCTAATTAACAGTTGACTAATTAATCAAAGGTATGTATGTTTGGGAACGGTTTGTTGAACCTCTCTCTATACAAACCTTCAATGTTATGTCTTTCCTTGATCCAGTCAGCCAACATTAAAAACGTATCCTTTAGACAGCGCCAATAGGCAACAGTCTTTAGAGCTACAATAACAAGCTGAATTATCGTACGACGAATTAATGGGTATTAAACATCGTAGCAAACAAAATTTGCAGATGTCTCATCGAACAAGAACTTAAGGTTTTAGTAGTATCGTCAAAACTGTAATGAGCTTATTTTTTAGTTTTAGCTATGAATTCTTCATTTTGTGAAGCATGAAATAGCCATATTTAATGAGTTTTATTATGTCTTATACATATAACGGAACACAGATTTCGGTAATGTGCCCAGTGCACAATATTTCTGTGAATAAACATAAAGTGGCGTTTGCCGACAAGTATGGCCAAAAAATGGGCACCTTTGCAAACACCTCTGAAGCGAAAAAATTTGTATCTTGGTTACTAAATATTAAGTAATAAACCAATTTTTAAAATACGAAAAAACCGGATTATTCCGGTTTTTTCAGTTCTACAAACAGCAAATTAATAGCGGCGAGTCAAAAGCAAAATAAATTTTCAAGCTGCGTTATGCTCAAAAATTTTACCTCGCAAAATATCATGTATAGAACAGCGATTGGCATCATAGCTAATCGCTAATAGTTTTTAACGGCGGCTAAAAGCCTCGTAGGGGCTTTGTTTAGAACCCTTGACTTGCCAAGTAACTATCGTAGTCACCTTTGAAATCAACGATGCCTTCTGGTTTCATATCAATAATACGCGTAGCAACAGTGGATACAAATTCTCTATCATGACTGACAAAAATTAAGGTACCTTTATAATTTTCTAACGCTAAATTTAAAGATTCGATTGATTCCATGTCTAAGTGGTTAGTAGGTTCATCCATAACCAATATATTGGGTTTTTGTAGCATCAGCTTGCCAAACAACATACGCCCTTGTTCACCACCTGATATGACTTTGACCGACTTATTAATATCATGCTGTGAGAATAATAACCTGCCCAAGGTGCCGCGCATGATCTGTTCATCGTCACCTTCTTGGGCCCATTGATACATCCAATCCATCAGTGTTTTGTCTTCTTCGAAGTCAGAAGCATGATCTTGAGCATAATAACCAATGTTGCTATTCTCAGACCATTTTACGCTGCCAGCCGTTAGGTCGGTGTCACCCACTAAACATTTCAGTAATGTTGTTTTACCAACGCCGTTTGGGCCAATAATGGCAACTCTTTCACCGACTTCGATCATTAAGTCTAAGTCTTTGTATAGCTGTGTATCGTATGTTTTGGCTAAACCTTCTACTTCAACAGCTAAACGATGTAACTTTTTTGTTTCTTCAAAACGAATAAACGGGTTTTGTCGACTAGATGGCTTCACTTCATTTAATTGTATTTTATCAATTTGTCTGGCTCGTGATGTAGCCTGTTTCGACTTTGATGCGTTGGCTGAGAAACGACTCACAAAGGCTTTTAACTCAGATATTTGCGCTTTTTTCTTAGCGTTGTCTGACAACAGCTGGTCACGAGATTGTGTGGCTGCTGTCATATATTCATCGTAGTTGCCTGGGAATAAACGGATTTCGCCATAATCAATGTCAGCCATATGGCTACAAACAGAATTTAAAAAGTGTCTATCATGTGAAATAATAATCATGGTGCAGTTACGATCGTTTAGCACCGTTTCCAACCAGCGGATAGTATTGATGTCCAAGTTGTTAGTAGGCTCATCCAGCAACATAATGTCTGGGTCAGAAAATAATACTTGGGCCAGTAACACCCTAAGTTTCCAGCCTGGCGCAATTTCGCTCATAGGACCAAAATGTTGCTCGACAGGAATACCTACGCCAATAAGCAGCTCACCAGCTCTAGATTCTGCTGTGTAACCATCCATTTCGGCGAATTCAGACTCTAAATCTGCCACTCTGATACCGTCTTCTTCGGTCATGTCAGGATTGGAATAAATGGCATCACGTTCAACTTTAACTTTCCATAGTTCGCCATGACCCATCACAACCGTGTCAATAACGCTGCATTCTTCGTAGGCAAACTGGTCTTGCTTTAGTTTACCAATTCGTTCACCTGGGTCGACAGATACATTGCCACCAGATGGTTCTAGGTCACCGCCAATGATTTTCATAAAGGTTGACTTACCACAACCATTTGCGCCAATCAGGCCATATTTATTGCCATTGCCAAATTTGGCTGAGACATTCTCAAATAATGGCTTTTCGCCAAATTGGATTGTAATATTTGCAGTCGTTAGCAATGTCGGTACCCCAGTTTATGTTCAACTATTGTTACCATATGTACTTCAAATTTATAACGAACATATGACGAAAAATTCGGCGCATATTATGCCATAAAAAACAGATTATCGCTAAGGCAGCAATGGTTCTTTTTTAGTCTTTATGTTTTTATCGTTAACAATTCAGTTTTTAACAGTGCTAAATGACGACGCATCATGCGATGACATTGTTTTGTATTAGGTAGTGACGCTTCAAAATTATGCTTATTTTGATAGGTTAATAGCAAATAGTGCTGGGTGATATGAGAAAATGGCTCACTGACTTTATAGCAGTAGTGTTCGCTTATTTGTTGACTAAAGGCACTGGGTCCTTGCCAAATAGCTCTTGGGGTACCCGCTTTTTCAAAGACACTTAGCGACTTCAAGTACAAACGCTGCGTTGTATTTAAACGATTTTTTAACCAGTGAGGAAGAAAAAACAAGCTCAGCAACAAAGCAACAATGAATAACACTCCTAGGCCTAATAAAGATAAGCGTTCTGGGGTCAGTTTTCCTAAGATTGATTTAAAAAGATCGTGCTGTCTTTCACTATTAAATCCTAATACCCAGCGGCTCCAGTTGTAATCCATGTCTGCTAAAAAGAGTCTTATATTATTTAGCCAAGCTATATTGGTAAGTCTGGCAAGGGCAAAGGGGCTGTCAGCTAAAAAACTGCCTTCTTCTTGCATCGCCTGTCGTAAACCAAACTCTATTCTATCTGGCGATACTATCGCTGTCGGATCGATGCGATGCCAACCTGAATCATCACTCCATGCTTCTACCCAAGCATGGGCGTCGTATTGATAAATACTCAAATAAGGTGATTTCCCAGTGTTTTCTATTAATTCACCGCCTTGGTACCCTGTCACTAAACGCGCAGGAATTCCCCCTAATCGGAGTGAATAGGCTAATGCGCTGGCATAATGACTACAAAAACCTGCCTGATTATCAAATAAGAAGCGGTCAATAGGATCCACTAACATCACATCAGGGCGCAATGTATAAACAAAGGGGTTATCAATGAAGTGACGCAATACTGCATCTTTAAAGTTGTTGTTGTCTTTAAATTGTTCTCGCAGTTTAATTATCCATGTTTTTGTTTTGTTATTGCCCTTTTGCGGTAATGTTAGATTAATCTTTCTGTCGATTTTGGTAAGCGTTTGACTGGCCAATGCCTCAGGATATGAATTTACGGTATACTGATATTTTGTTGTGACGGGTAGCCGATTAAACAATAAAAAATCACTACTTTGAATAATATTTCTACTACTTCTAGTATCAGCTGGTACAGCAATATTCATCGCAAACAACCAAGGTTGGAAGCTAGGCTCTGCAATCACTTCATAATTAAAAGAAGGGCCAGTCAGCGTGGGCTTAAATTGCTGTTTTGTTCGTAATTGAAATTCACGCATTTTCAGCCGATAGGGATGCACTTTCCATGTTTTTCCGTCAAAGTCTTCCATCACTATAGCTCGCCAGTATCGTTGTTGAGTTATTGGTGGAGTATCTTTGAAGGTTGCACGAAAAGCCAATTCACTTGATTGCGAAAGAGTCGCAATATCTCCTGGGGTAATTTGTTCTGATAGTCCTGTTTGTGCACCGTTGGCTTTTGGTGCGTGCCACAGCGGAGGCAATTGTGGTAATACCAAAAACATCAAAAAGCCTATTGGAAGTGCCTGTATGCTTAATATTGAAATATTTTTTAAGTGCTGTTGTATTATTATTGATGGAGCGTGATAACAAGCTAAACTCAATAATAATAACAAACACATAGAAGCATAAAATAGGCTGAAGCTGATTGACTGATTAAAAATAAACCCACAACCAATTAGAAAAAACAAACTTATGACCAGTTGGTATACATCTTTTTGACTGCGCATTTGCATGAGTTTTAACGCACAAGCGAGGATCAATAAATTAACCATTCCTAACAGTAAACCAACACTCAATGCGGTATAAATGAGGCCTAGAACACTTAACACCGCTAATAAGTTTAAGGTACGAATAGACGGTAAGTGTTTGTAAATATCACAGTAAATTGCTGCTCTAATTACAGCACCGCAAGCAACCAATAATAATATCCACGTAAGTACTGAAGCAAAAAGACTAAAACTGACGCATACCAATGCCACCGCCAGTAATAACAATGCAATATTATTGGAAGAGCGTGAGATACCTGAGCTAGTAATTTTTTGTCTATAGTGGATAGACATAGTTACTGCTCCCCATCAGGGAAATATGCGAGTGCATGTAAACAACTACGTCGATGTTCAGCACCACTATTTGGTGAAATACATTGCGCGCCTAAATCTAAACCAAACGTTCGCTGAGTGCGGCTCAATTCAATCACCTGATAACACAATTCGCCAAGCTCTTTATCTAAGTTTGATCTATCCAAGATTGTTTTATCTGACTCTGCTAATTCTGCATTGGTTTGCGATAAGTTTTGGTTTTTATATTCAGGGGATAGTTTTAGCCAACCTATGTGATGGCCAATGGAAGTGAATTGTTTACTAACCATGCCTCGGCCTTTGGCTAATTGTTTCCAAGCGACATGGTTTAGTGGTTCGCCTTGTTGGTAGGCTTTGAGATGAGAGAAATCATCGTGACCGGCTTGTTCATTGATCAATTGACCATTTTTTTTTATGCTAGTGTGCTCACTAACATGCAGATTTATTTCACAAGGTATAGGTCTAGGAAAAACAGTCACATCGTGGACAAAAGCCAAATGTGTCCAACAACGGTACAAACCCAAGGGATAAAAACTTTCTACTGTGACTCTAGCTAAAACTAATTTTCCACGTTTTTGGCATTTTTGACTTAAGTTGATTGGATTCGAAAATGCATCGGCATCGACTTGTGTGATTGGCTGATTATGTCGAGCTTTGGTTTTTCTATTGGATTGATGTTTAACGATTTGAAACGTAAAGTTGAGTAACCCCTTTGTAGGGAAAACGGCATTGTTGTTGGCGTTTAACCACAGAGGTATATTCAAGTCATCACCCACAAATACTTCGGGGCACTTGCCAATTTGTAAATCGACACGGGCGAAGTTGATATAGCTGGCCAATAAGTTGACTAAAAATAAGGCCAATAAAAAATAGCACAGCAACAACATCAAGTTGTTTTGATAGTTTGTGCCAAGCAAAAAAAGCAACAAGCATAAAGATAAAAACGATAGACCAAATTTCGCTGGGAAAATAAAAATGTTGCGGTGGTTTAAATGATGTTGCGTGGCTTCTGGGATAC
>CAZMDX010000718.1:0-1717 GCA_964564805.1 uncultured Pseudoalteromonas sp.
CGGCAGCAGGGCTTGCCAAACCCGCATCAAAAACGGCATCGACGGCAACTTTGATCTCTGGGATCATGTTTACTTTTTTGCCATCAAACGTTGGCTGCTCAACATCGACCTTCTGGCGAATAGGCATGAAATAACGTTCAGCAACGGTTTTACCCGTTTCAATAGCGGCCTGAAATGTCTCACGACTGTGATCATTGTAGCGCTCGCGCTGGATCAAGGACTCGGCATCAAATAATTCGTAGAGCATAAACTCAAGATCGCGTTGACTGAGGATTGGAGCGGTCATAACATCACCTTTATTAACGTTTAATGGTTTTAATCTATGCCCTATTATGGATAAGCAAAATATTTTCACCACGACATGGGATGTCAGGTAAGATAACGCGCACAATTTATGCCGGAATAAATAATGACCGCTCAGCAAAAACACCCACTGACATTTGGGATTTTTTTGAAGTTCTGGCGCAATTTGCACCAACTCAGCCAAGAAGAACTCGCGTTTCGTCATGGTAGTTCACCCAGACACATTAGCCGTTTAGAAAACGGTAGCAGCCGCCCAAGTGAAAACTTTATTGAAGAAATTGCAGAAGTGTTAACTCTGGGCGAGCGAGACCGAAACCACTTACGAATGTCTGCAGGCTATAGCCCAATGCAGAAAAAAATTAGTTTTAACGATCCCCAGTTAAAATGGCTCCGAAAAGCCATGCGGCTTACCCTTAAGTCGATGGACCCATACCCCACAACCCTCACCGACAGCGTCGGAAACTTGTTGATGGTCAATCGTGGTTGGGTGGGCTTTTATCAAAAAATACTTCCCAATATTGATATCAACAATATCCATAATATTTATGACTTTATGTTTAGTCGTGACGGTTCAGGACCTATTATTTCTGACTGGGATAACACACTTTCAATGATATTGATGGGTTTGCAACAGGACAACATGTTAAGCGAAGCTGAGGATAAAAAGGCACTACTGGAGCGATTACTTAAAAATCCAACGGTGCCAACAGATTGGAAACAGCGGGCTGCCACACTAGAACCCATGGCCAGTTTTCGGTTACAGATTAATTACGATGGCTCACTCGAACAATTTTACAACGTCAGCCAAACGGTGGGTGCAATCGGACCAGCAGCTTATGCTTCAGCACCCAACTTGACGATTACAACCCTTTACCCTGAAGACGAAAGCATTGATATGACAAACTTAATAGCCGAAGATTTAAACCATCCTTTATTGTTTAGCCAAGGTTAAACTAACTCGATTACCACTTAAACTTTTAGGTAAGGGGCTGGTAATGTAGCAGCAGTCGTTCGTACCAAGAAATATATCGGTGTATTTCACGACTGCTTTTGACTAAATTCCAAAGTAATAATAGAAATAATCAGCACTTTACCTCTATCGATCTCTAGAATTAAACATACAACGCAGCGAAATCTTCAACACTCGGTACAGTAGTTGTCAGATGCAGCAACTTGTTATGTATTTACACTTTATAAAATGACAGGCGATAAGTTTTTGTAGTTAATATTTAATTTTATTATTACTTAGATGTCTCCGTAATTATTAAATCTTACTCAATACTCATTTTAAATTAAGTTACAACTAACAAGGCTGACCTTTTTTACCAAACTTAATAAACCTATCTTTGGCTAATCTAGAAAATAATTTTTATCAATATATAACCAGCGAAGTTTTGGAAAATAATCAATAAGA
>CAZMDX010000719.1:0-2944 GCA_964564805.1 uncultured Pseudoalteromonas sp.
ACAATAAAAATGCACCCATGCTTGCCGCTTGGCCAATACAAACAGTACTAACATTAGGTTTAATAAAATTCATAGTATCGTAAATAGCCATACCTGCCGTTACTGAACCACCGGGAGAATTGATATATAGAAAGATATCCTTTTCTGGGTTCTCGGCTTCTAAAAATAACATCTGAGCAACGATAAGATTAGCCATGTGGTCTTCAACTTGACCGACTAGAAATATAACATTCTCTTTTAACAAACGAGAATATATATCGTATGAACGTTCACCTTTGGCAGTTTGCTCTACAACCATCGGAACTAACGCATTGGTAGGATCAAAAGGGGTATTCATCATAGTTTCAAATTCTTCACAAATAAAAATGCTCGGTAGTTACCGAGCATTTAAGCAGTTGCAGGCTAGATAAGTCAATTAGCAAAGGGCAAATTATGCCTGTTTGTTCATGATCTCATCAAAAGACTTCTTAACTTCTTTAACTTTGGCTTGTTCAAGCAATAATTCTACCGCTTGTTCTTCCATAGCAACATTGTTCATTTGTTGCATTAATTCATCGTTCGTTTTGTAGTACTCGACCACTTCTTTGGGATCTTCATAAGCTGATGCAGCTGTTTCAATTAACACATCAACCTTAGACGTATCCACTTTCAGTTCATTAGTTTTGATAACTTCACCTAACAACAAACCAATACTGACACGTTTACGAGCATTCTCTTCAAACAGATCAGCTGGAAGCTCTGGCATATTGTCGACGTTACCGCCTTGTTGTTGACTAAAACGTTGTTTAGCTTGTTCACGAAGAGCATCAATTTCTTGGTCGACCAACGCTTTTGGCAAATCGATTTGATTTTTTTCAAGTAAGCCAGCAATAACTTGTTCTTTCACTGACGCTTTCAAGGTTTGATCTAACTCGCGTTGCATATTTTTACGCACTTCAGCATGAAGGGCTTCAATATTGCCATCTTCAATACCAAAAAGCTTTGCAAACTCTTCGTCTACTTTTGGTAAGTCTAATTGTTCAACTTTCTTGATTGAGATTTTGAACTGTGCAACTTTACCCTTTAACTTTTCAGCATGATAATCGTCTGGGAAAGTAACATCTGCAATAACTTCATCGCCTGTCTTGTTTCCAACGATTGGCTTTTCAAAGCCGGGGATCATTCGGTCTTTACCCATTTCAAGAGCAAAATCTTCAGCCTTGCCACCATCAAACTCTTCACCATCGATAGTTCCGATGAAGTCAACGGTGACCTTATCGTCTTTCTTAGCTTTTCGTTTAACTTCTTTATAATTGGCATGTTGCTTACGCAGCGTGTCAATCATGTTACTCAAATCTTTATCAGTGATGTCTACTGCTGGTTTTTCAACATTAATCTTATCGACATCTTTCACTTCTACATCTGGATATACTTCAAACGCGGCAACATATTCTAAATCTTTACCATCTTCGTCCGTTTTCATTTCAAAGCTAGGCATGCCTGCAGGAGTAATTTTTTCCTGTGTAATAGCTTCATAAAAATTGCGTTGCATCACTTCACCTGCAATTTCCTGACGTACGGCTTGTCCATAACGTTTTTTAATAACGTTTACAGGCACCTTACCAGGGCGAAAACCGTTAATTCTTTGGGTTTTAGCTAATTGCTGTAAGCGAGACTTAACTGCTGAATCGATTGATTCGGCAGGAACGGTAATAGTAAGTCGGCGTTCTAAGCCTTTGTTCGTCTCAACGGAAACTTGCATTCTGATACCTCAATTGTGCGCATACTTGCGCTTATAAATGATGACTAATCGGCTTTTATCGGCGCAAAATAATTATTGTGACGGATACATTTGTTGCTTCCGAATATCCTGACCAAAGAAAATACTCTTCTTTCTAGACAGGACAGCCTGATAAAAAGACGCAGTAGTATAGCGATAGCGATAACGCAAGTCGAGGGTAAAATAACCTGCCTCGGTATAGTATTACTACCAAGTACGAACAAGAACCACCAACCTCAGGCATAATCTGACTTATAAAGGCTAAATAATGAAGTTATTACAGACTATTAAAACCGCATACAAAAAAAAAGACACTTTGCTCATCAAAATGAGTCAGCTAGTTTGATGTGTTGTTATCAGTGTCAATAACTACGTTGTGCTTAAAAACGAAACAACCTAAAACACAAACTTAACAAAACTTACGCCACATTACTTAAACCCTGAATAACAACTTAAAAAGATGTGCATATTAATTTATTAAGAAAGTTTCAGAAATTTTTCTGATTAATGGCATAAGAATAACTCAGTTGATACAAATCTAAAATATTTGAAAAAGTAGCTAAATTCAAACAAACGAAAAACTGCTGAGACAATCACTGTAATTTACAATAGAACGCTCTCGAACACCTCTGTTCATCAAATATGTGTATTTCACTTTCAGGATATCAAGCTCGCCACGAAAATCCGTTAAGAAAAACACAAGAATTTCGGTATTACTTATCGATTTTTCACTTTAAATGAGTATTGAGTGATTTAATAATCAATCATTAAACTGGTAATTTTTGGAGGGGTAAAGCGTTTTAGGAAATGGTCGGTGAGACAGGATTCGAACCTGCGACCCCTTGGACCCAAACCAAGTGCGCTACCAAGCTGCGCTACTCACCGATTTTTCACAAACTATTTCAGCATTTACTAATCTGTCTACGCGTACATGTAATGTGCATACCGCTGCACACTAAAGATTTAGAGTGTTTTAAATGGTTCTACTAGGACTAAACAGATATAAATATGGTGCGGAAGGAGAGACTCGAACTCTCACGCCGTGAAGCACTGGAACCTAAATCCAGCGTGTCTACCAATTCCACCACTCCCGCGAGTGGGGTGGGCGACGGGGCTCGAACCCGCGACAACCGGAATCACAATCCGGGGCTCTACCAACTGAGCTACGCTCACCACAATAAACTG
>CAZMDX010000720.1:0-5766 GCA_964564805.1 uncultured Pseudoalteromonas sp.
CTGATGAGATAGATGAGATAGATGAGATAGATGAGATAGATGAGATAAGGGAGTAGATTATGTTTCTGTCAGATGTCGCGGTTAAACGTCCTGTTTTCGCATCAGTTGTTAATTTGTTACTAGTGGTCTTTGGGATAGTGTCAATTAGTTTACTATCATTGCGCGAATACCCTGATATCGATCCTCCCATCGTCTCTATTAATACTAATTACCCAGGGGCTTCAGCATCAATTGTAGAAACCCGGATCACACAACTAATAGAAGAGCGAATTAGTGGCATCGAAGGTATTAAAAATATTGAGTCTAGCAGTCGTAATGGCCGCTCATCTATCAGCATTGAGTTTGATTTATCAAGAGATATTGATGCAGCATCGAACGACGTGCGAGAAAGGGTTAGCCGAGTATTAAACAACTTGCCTGACCAAGCTGAACCACCTGAAGTGTCCAAGTCCAACTCAGACGAAGACGTTATCGTTTGG
The DNA here is from genome assembly GCA_964564805.1 of uncultured Pseudoalteromonas sp. GTDB lineage: Bacteria > Pseudomonadota > Gammaproteobacteria > Enterobacterales > Alteromonadaceae > Paraglaciecola. The sequence continues at coordinate 480 of CAZMDX010000720.1, forward strand.
TACAACTTACGCAGCGATAACCTATCGGTCATGGAATTAACAGACTATGCAGATAGATTTGTCGTTGACCGTTTATCGGTTGCAGAAGGTGTTGCTCGTGTGCAATTAGGCGGTGGCCGAAGATATGCAATGAAGGTGTGGTTAGATAGAAACGCCATGGCTGCTCGAGATATTACTGTTACTGATATCGAAAATGTCATACGTTCTGAGAATGTTGAATTACCCGCCGGTGAAGTGGAATCTATTGACCGAGATTTTGAAGTCCGAGTGGCTAGAAGTTTTCTTAGTCCTGAGGATTTTGCGAATCTAACCGTAAAGGCCAGTGCCGATGGTTATTTGGTTAAATTAAAAGAAGTCGCAAGAGTTGAGTTAGGAGCTGAAGACGACGAAACAGAGTTTCGTGGTGGCGGCGTAAACATGATTGGTTTAGGCATTGTTAAACAATCAAAGGCAAATACTCTGGAAGTGGCAAGAGCCGCAAAAGCTGCCATTCAACTTATCGAACAGACGCTACCAGACAATATTTTTATTGTTTCAAGTTATGACTCCTCGGTGTTTATTGAAGCGTCAATCAATGAAGTATATGAAACCTTAGCCATAGCTATTTTAATGGTGGTGTTAGTTATTTATGTATTTTTAGGTAATATTCGGGCGACACTTATCCCCGCAGTCACTGTGCCAGTGTCCTTAGTTTCAGCTTTTATCGTGATGTACGCCTTAGGCTTTTCGATTAACTTATTAACCTTGTTAGCAATGGTGTTAGCAATAGGTTTAGTGGTGGACGATGCCATAGTGGTGTTGGAAAATATTTCTCGACGCATAGAAATGGGCGAACCGCCAATTCTGGCTGCCTATCGAGGGGCAAGAGAAGTAGGGTTTGCGGTAATCGCCACTACATTAGTCTTGATATCTGTATTTGTTCCCTTGGTATTCTTGCAAGGTAATATTGGACGATTGTTCACAGAATTTGCTTTAGCTATTGCTGCAGCTGTGGCTTTTTCTAGTGTCACTGCTTTAACACTGTCACCGATGATGTGTTCTAAACTCTTGAAAAAACGTACACAACCCTCGGGATTTGCATATTGGGTGGATACGAAGTTTAAAAAAGTTGAACAAGGTTATTTCAATGGCTTAGGTACCACTTTACATCAACCTTGGTTGATGAGTTTACTGGTTGTTGGCAGCATAATAGCCTTATTTAAACTGGTACAAGTTATACCCAGTGAATTTGTACCTAAAGAAGATCGAGGCAATTTTTTTATACTGATGCAAAGTGCAGAAGGGTCAAGTTTTGAGGCCAATGCCGCCAATTTGAAAAAGATAGAAAACATATTACTGCCTTACACAGAAACAGGTGAAGCTGATCGTATTATTGTTCGTACTCCTGGTTTTGGCGGCACCGCCGGTATTGCTATTGTAGGTACGCCTATTGGCCCAGATAAGAAAGGTTCGACCTTTGATTTGATGGATGAAATCAGCGGAAAATTAGTGAGTATTCCTGATGTTACCGCTTTTGCGGTGATGCGAAGTGGTATTGGCGGGCGTGGACTTGGTCGACCGGTACAATTTGTGTTGCAGGGGAATACTTATGAAGAGTTAGTAGAATGGCGAGACATTGTATTAACTAAGGCGCGAGAGAACCCTAGTTTAGTCCGCATCGATTCTGATTATAAAGAAACTTGGCCACAGTTATTGGTTAACATTAATAAGAACCGAGCCGCAGATTTAGGTGTGTCCATTAGTGATATAGGTCGGACCCTTGAGACCATGTTGGGTCAAAGACGTGTATCAACATTTCTTGATAAAGGTCAAGAATATGATGTGATCATGGAAGGTTGGGAAGAAGATTATCGAAGCCCTTCGAGTATTGAGAATATTTATGTGCGTTCGTCTCAGTCTAACCAATTGATCCCTTTAGATAACTTATTAACTGTGGGTGAAAACGCCACCTCATCAAGGCTCAACCGATATAATAGAATGCGTAGTATTACTATTAGCGCCAACCTTGCCGACGGCTATACTGTGGGTGAAGCATTAGAATATTTACGTAACATTGTTGATACTGAATTGCCTGATGAAGTGGCTATCGACTATAAAGGTGAATCTCAGCAATATCAGGAATCAGGCGGTTCAATTTTATTTATTTTCGCATTAGCCCTCGCTATCACTTATTTAGTTTTAGCCGCGCAATTTGAAAATTGGATCCACCCTTTTGTGATCATGTTAACGGTGCCTTTGGCTCTGGTTGGTGCATTTATCGGCTTATATTTTGCCGGTATGAGCTTAAATATATACAGCCAAATAGGGCTGGTGATGTTAATTGGCCTAGCGGCCAAGAATGGTATATTAATTGTTGAGTTTGCCAATCAATTACGGGATGCAGGAGTCGAATTTGAAGAGGCGTTACGCAAAGCAGCGACGCAAAGACTACGGCCCATAGTGATGACTGGTTTCACCACTATCTTTAGCTCATTACCACTGGTTTTAGCTACGGGTGCAGGTGCTGAGAGTAGAACGGTTATTGGGATGGTGATATTCGCGGGTGTGACCGTTTCAGCTTTTTTAACCTTATACATTGTGCCGACTGCTTATTATCTGCTTGCTAGGAACACGGGGTCACCTAATGCGCGGACTAAACAAATAGAAGATTTAGAAATTAGCATGCCTTATCGTAAAGGCGATGATAGTTAACCGTTATTTATTGATGTTGACTAATGCTAGTTGAGCTTTATTTGTTTTTGATGATGTTGGTTAGTCCAAACTTATGTCAGCAATTAATAAGCAAAATATTATCAATGCTACGGACCATATTCGTAGGGCCATAATATTAGCCTTAGACAAGGGACTCTGCTGACGGACAAAAAGAGCTTCCTTTTGTTCGTCGCTCAACACCACGTAACCCAATCCATTGACAACCAATGTACAAATAAAGCCACTCACGTTCCACCAGAACCGAAACATCATCGGCACGAAAAGCCATATGAATACGTTACCAATACATCAAAAACAATACCAATATTAATATGTTTAGAGGTGTTGAGTGCAAGTGGCAACTAAAAAAGTGGCTTAAACAGGGCCATATAAACTGAACTTACCTTGTTAATGGCTCCTATAATTGTTGGAGCGATATCACCTGCATAGAAAGATAAGGTGAGAGTGATTAATCCCCAAAACAATCCAGCAATTTTTGCCGCTTTTACTGATGCTTCAGTTGATGACATATTTGCTGATAAGCGACAATAATCTTCTACTGAAACAGCGGACAAGCTGTTGATTTCGGAGCTAAGAAACGACATAGCTGCAGCTAAAATAGCCGCTAGCAATAGTCCTAATATGCCAGTGGGTAAATAATTAACCATAAATATTAGCATTAACTAATCTGGGTGCCCAGCTGGTATTTAGGCCATAAATTCCGGGGTATGCACGCTAAAGTTTCTATCACTAGACCTGCTGAGCAATAAATTGAAGTGATCGGAAAGCGTAAAAGCTTGCTGCTAAAATGATTTTTTGAGATCGGTGTCATACTTCTAGTAGATAACGAATATTGGGCTTCGAATTGGTCATAACCATAATATGATGCGTGTAAGACAATACCACCGAACAACATAGGCAATAGACCAAATCCCTCGCTATCAAAGCCATTTGATGCGGTGTGCGGGTCGTGAGCTTTTGAGTATCGACTGGCTAAAAAGTTGTTGCCACCCAGCTATATGATACAAACCAAACCCCAAGCAAACCAGCGCACCTATAACAATTAAACACATTTGAAAGGCGTCACCATAAACAACGGCTTTCATTCCTCCTTGTAAAGAATAGATGATAGTATTCACACCAATCAGCCCAACACTTTGCCAAAAAGCCAAGCCCATTGTGCTTTGTAAAATAAGAAATAGCATAAATTATAATGGCGGTGGCAAATGAACGACTTATTTGAAACACCATACTGACTAAAAGGCGTGTTGTACGACTAAAACGGCGCTCAAGAAACTCATACATATTGAGCACCTATTTGTTGAGCAAGTTAAACTGCTTTGTTTGGGTTAACTAAGTCACCTTCAATTTGTTAGCTGAGTCGTCTACGCACCGCATCCACCTTTGTCAAATTCACAAAGCGAAACTTGCCAGAACATAATAATTGGGTCGAGATTGAATCAGCAAGTGACTCGGTATCAATATGTTCACTGGTTTTTTTTTCACAGTATCAACAAACACAATGGATGTATATTCGCCGTCATGGAGCCGAAAATTGGGACTGGACAAGTGAATCCGTCTACACAACAGCAATCTTTTGCAGATCAGTAGTTCCAAAATTCATATCAGTGGTTTCAATTGCGTTAGCATCACCATAACTCACCATCGTCTTACTAGCACAACTCGTCAGTAAACTTGCTATTTAATTTGTAGTAAGCACACGTGATTAAGAGCTTCACAAGGCAAATAAAAAAGCCCTGATAAAGTTAATTATCAGGGCTTTAAATTATTTTGACATTTACTAGTCGTCTAAGAAACTTTTTAATTGCTCAGAACGACTTGGATGACGTAATTTACGAAGTGCTTTAGCTTCGATTTGACGAATACGTTCACGAGTTACGTCAAATTGCTTGCCCACTTCTTCAAGTGTGTGGTCGGTATTCATATCGATCCCAAAGCGCATTCTCAAAACTTTAGCTTCACGAGCAGTCAAACCAGCCAGTACTTCTTGAGTGGCATCCTTTAAACTACCACCTGTAGCCGAATCCAAAGGCTGCACTATGGTGCTGTCTTCTATGAAATCACCTAAATGTGAATCTTCGTCATCACCAATAGGGGTTTCCATTGATATAGGTTCTTTAGCAATTTTCAATACCTTACGGATTTTATCTTCGGGCATTAACATGCGTTCTGACAATTCTTCAGGTGTTGGTTCGCGTCCCATCTCTTGAAGCATCTGACGGCTGATACGGTTAAGCTTGTTAATCGTTTCAATCATGTGCACAGGAATACGAATAGTACGTGCTTGGTCTGCAATCGAACGAGTGATCGCCTGACGGATCCACCAAGTTGCATAAGTAGAAAACTTATAACCACGACGGTATTCAAACTTATCTACCGCTTTCATCAAACCAATATTACCTTCTTGGATCAGATCCAAGAATTGTAAACCACGGTTAGTGTATTTTTTCGCAATAGAGATAACCAAACGTAAGTTCGCTTCAACCATTTCTTTCTTGGCACGTCGCGCTTTCGCTTCACCAATCGACATGCGACGATTGATATCTTTGATATCAGCAATAATCAATCCGGTTTC
>CAZMDX010000721.1:0-5798 GCA_964564805.1 uncultured Pseudoalteromonas sp.
TTTCCATTTTATTCGGCATCAAATTCAAGATCCCCACTTCCATAGGCCGAATATCTTGCGTCGAAGCTCTCTGGGTATGCATAACAAAGATATTTTCTTTATTTAGCACACTTTGTGCAGGCAAGTTACTTGGAATTCTAATCGGCATAACGCTTCTAACAACTGAAAATCATGTGAACAAATTTGTCTTAATACGCTAAAAAAGTCAACATCTTTACGTCTAGACGTCTAAATGAAAAAGGTATACCGATATAGAAATTAGTATTAGATATTGATAATTATTTAGGAAACAAACATTTACCCAATATAACTAGACATCCACAATGAGCAAAATGACAAAAATCAACCAGACCGAATAATCTGAACAGGCTGACAATTATCTTTTTTTATTGTGTAAATTGAAGAGTAGTTCTGCCTCTGCCACCGGCATATCACATTCGCGCATTATATCATCCACGCTGGCGCCTTGGCTTATGAGCTTAGCGCCTTTGCTATAAAAGCGGCTTTGTGAGTCTTGTTCGACTGAGTTTTGTTGTGCCAATTGTAATGTATCTACCTGCTGAACTAGCTCCTTAATACGTGTAATAACACCATGATTTCCGCTTCGGATCTCATGTATTTCTTCGCTTAAGATATTTGTTTTTTTCTTTAGTTCTGACAGCAAATCGTTTTGTAATTTAATGGTTTTAAGCTGCGAGTTACAACGTTTATATAATACAGCCAAAAATGTAGAACAAACAACGGTGACAATCAATGTTATTATAATTAGCGATATCGAAAAAATCATAATCAACTCTAAAATCAAATCACGCAATACTATAAATCATAGCAAGAAAATTTCGCAGTAATGAAACATGTTTACTAAGTTTGTTCACCTAGATATTAGTAATTTCAGTCCACTCTTCATCGTTGAGTAGTTTGTTTAAGTCAACTAAAATAAGCAATTCTCCATCCCTATTACTCACACCTTGAATAAACTTAGCGCTTTCTTCAGTACCCACATTTGGTGCACTATCAATTTCTGAAGAACGCAGATACACCACTTCAGCGACACTATCAACTAAAATTCCTACCACTTGATCATCAGACTCAATTATCACTATTCTTGTGTTGTCTGAAATATCAGAAGAAGGTAAACCAAAACGTGAACGTGTATCAATAACAGTGACAACATTGCCTCTTAAATTAATAATACCTAAAACATAATCTGGGGCGCCAGGTACGGGTGCGATTTCGGTATGCCGTAATACCTCTTGTACCTGCATAACATTAATACCGTATGTTTCTTCGCCTAATTTATAAGTAACCCATTGTAAAACTTCATCATTGTTTGCGGCTACTTTATTGCTTAACTTACTGTCGTCACTCATTCCCATCGCTCCGGCCTGAAATAGGCTAATCGTTACTACTTAAACCTTGATTTAACATGCTAATTAATTGTTGTACATTTAACAAGGCACACATTTTCTTTTTAATCATTCCAGATAACCATGGACGACTACCTTCAACATTTCTCCATTTCACTTCATCTGGTAAAAGTGTCTCAGTGGCCGTGAGACTTTCACAGCCTAAACCCCAACCACTTTCACCTAAAACAATTAGATATGAATATTTTGTTTCTCCTGCTAGTTTTTCAGCAGCTTTTCCTAACATTACCCACTTCGCAGTGTCGACTACATTATATTTTTCTTCTCGATGCAGCAAAACACCCATAAACCATGCAGGTTTTCCAAATATTGGATTAACAGCCTCAATCTGGTGTATACCGCCTAATTCAATTAAAGGAACAGCTAATGTAATACCTGCAACTTCAAACAGTAGCACCTGAAATGGCTCCGTAGGAATTACAGGTTTGATAACTTTTCTTGGTGTTTCGCTTATTAATAGCTTTTTTTCGACCTCAGGCTGTATAACTTTAGCCATTACTGGAACAGTTTCAGCAGGTTCTTCTATAAGTTCTTGAGTAAATTGAATGAAGGGTTCAGTTCTTGGTGTAGGCGCAGTTTTTAACAACTGCTCAACAGACTGACGCTGAACATCTTCAACAATACCAACATCTGTCAATAAAGCTGACATGTAGTCTTCCATCACGTCTTCATTAGCGAAGGAATTACTACTCATTTTTGTATTCCCAATTTTTGTAAGTAACTCAATAGTTTTGCATAAGCAAAAACCCCACGGGATTTTGAGCTATACACAGATGGCGGGCTTTGTGCTTGACTGGCGTCTCTAAATTTTGTGTCAACAGGGATTAACCCAATCCAAACTTTATCTTTATAAGTGCGAGTCAAGTTACTGTAAGATTCAGCTGCCGCGTTAACTCGTTTATCGAACATAGTCGGCACTATCGTATATGCAAATGTCTTTGCTAAAGATTTTTGCATAATTTGCATAGAGTGCAACATTCTTTCTAAACCTTTTAGTGCTAAAAATTCTGTTTGTACTGGTATAATGACCCTGTCACAAGCAGCCAGGGCGTTAATCATCAACACCCCTAATACAGGTGGACAATCAACAATAGCGTAATCAAACTCGTCACGGATCAGCTCTAAAGCTTGACGCAATATTAATCCCATTCCACTTTGAGTGCCTAACTTACGGTCTAAAGTTGCTAGTGCCATTGTTGCTGGTAATATAAGCAAATCGTCTAATTTAGTTGGACATAAACAACTTAATACATCTTCTTTAGTAACAGACTTTCCTGCCATAAACACATTGTACAAACTACTAGACAATTCTTCTGATTCAACACCAAAATAATAGCTCAGAGAAGCTTGTGGGTCAGTATCAACCAATAGCACTCTTTGTCCACTTTGAGCTAACAGGCCACCAAGAGTCACTGCAGTGGTAGTTTTACCTACACCACCTTTATGATTTGCAACCGTCCAAACTACCACACTAATAACCACATTTTATAAATGAGAGCAGGAGGCGGTTCAGTGACATCTAAGTCATTGTTCTCTTTTTGAAAAAACACCAAAAGTGCTCCTTTGACCCTAATCTAGTATTTCATTTTTTATATGACTTGCCATATGTGCAATATCATAATTCGCTTCCGATATGTTGGCTACTGTTACAGCTTGTGGCATCCCATAAACAACGCAGCTTTTCTCATCCTGAGCCCATATTTTGGCACCTTTAGATTTTAATGTTTTACAACCTTCGCGGCCATCAGCTCCCATACCAGTTAATATAATAGCGAGCACGTTACCTGAATAAACTTGAGCTAAGGAATCAAACGTTACATCAACACTTGGTTTATAGGAAACACTGGGGTGTCGCTCTGGTTCAGATATAACCACTCTGGCATTACCAGCTCTACCTTCTATAGTCATATGTTTACCACCTGGTGCGAGATAACACACTCCAGGTTTTAAAATGTCACCATTGGCAGCTTCTTTTACTGTTACGTCGCATAAATCATGTAAACGTTTCGCAAATGCCTGAGTAAAAGAACCAGGCATATGTTGCACCATCACCACCGGAATAGGAAAATCGCTCGGTAAATCGGTTAAAATTTTCTGAAGAGCAACGGGGCCACCAGTAGAGGTGCCTATGGCTAAACATGCATAATGACCTGATGTGACGGAGCTGAAATTGGTATCTACAACCAGTTTAGTGGTAGATTTAATTACATTTTTGGGTACTAATGGTTTCACCGAACGCAACGAATGGGAAGCAATTCTTGACCCAATAGCCTTTTTACCACACAGTGCTTTGACACGGTTTTGAAACATCAGAATCGCTTCTTTTCTATTTAAAGCAATATCCTCAAATTTTTTAGGTAAAAAATCTAATGCACCTGCATCTAATGCATCCAGTGTTGCTTGAGCACCTTCTTTAGTGAGTGACGAAAACATAATAATTGGAACTGGATTGCTAGCCATTATTCTTTTAACAGCTGTGATCCCATTCATGACAGGCATTTCTATATCCATTGTCACAACATCAGGCTTTAAAGATGCAACTAATGTTAACGCTTCCTGACCATTTTTAGCTTCACCTACCACCTCTAATTCAGCGTCTTCTTCAAGTATCTGTTTTATTCTGCGACGAAAAAAAGTTGAATCATCAACTATTAGAATCCTATAAGCCATTGTCGCCTGTCTTACCTATATCTATAACTGTCAGTTTCACGTAAGGCGTATCAAAAACATAAATTGTTATGCTTTTTTGGCCGCATATCTTTTCAGTAAACCCGGTACATCTAATATTAAAGCAATCCCACCATCACTCGTTATGGTAGCTCCAGCCATTCCAGGTGTTCCTTGAAGTAACTCATCTAGTGGTTTTATAACGACTTCTTCCTGGCCAATCAATGCATCAACGACGAATCCAAGTTGTTTTGTACCTATTTGTACAACAACTACATGCCCTATGGTCTTATCAATATTAACTTCCCCCCTGGCTAGCCATTCCCCTAAATAAAATAATGGAATCGCTTTAGAGCGGACAATCATAGTTAATTGACCATCAACCGTGTTGAGCTTCTGCATATCAAGATTGATAATCTCATTCACAGAACCTAGCGGCAGAGCAAAAGTCTGTTTACCGATGACTATCATCAGCGTTGGTAAAATGGCTAACGTTAATGGCACTTTAATTTCAAGGGTGGTGCCAACGCCGATCTTAGAATCAATGGTAACCGAACCATTCAATTGATTAATCTTCGTTTTCACAACGTCCATACCAACACCACGGCCCGATACTTCAGATATTTCGGTTTTAGTTGAAAAACCTGGGGCAAAAATCAGATTAAATGCCTCTACATCACTCATTCTTGCCGCTGTATCAGCATCCATGACACCACGAGAAACTGCAATTTCCTTGAGTTTATCTGGGTCCATGCCTTTGCCATCGTCTACAATACTTAGCAGAATATGGTCTCCTTCTTGCGATGCAGCCAATTTAACTGTTCCCATAGAAGGTTTACCTACAGCTAGTCTTTCTTCGGGCATCTCAATACCGTGATCAACAGAGTTCCGAACTAAATGCACCAGTGGATCGGCAAGGGCTTCTACCAAGTTTTTGTCTAAGTCGGTTTCTTCACCCTCAAGTTCGAGAGTAATTTCTTTCTTTAGGGTTCTAGCAAGGTCACGTACAACTCGGGGAAAACGTCCAAATACTTTCTTAATAGGTTGCATGCGGGTTTTCATTACCGCGCCTTGCAAATCACCTGTGACCACATCTAAGTTGGCTATGGCTTTTGCCATGCTTTCATCTTTAACATTATTGCTTAAACTGAGTAGACGGTTTCTGACTAATACTAATTCGCCTACCATGTTCATAATCTGATCCAGACGTTTCGTATCAACTCTAACGGTGGTTTCTGCTTGAGGAGCAGCTGAAGATTTTTTATCTTCTTTTTTTGCTAATACAGGTTTAGCTGCTTGTTCTTTTTTGACTGGCGTAACGACTTTTTTTACTTCAATCGGTTTCTCAGGGACAGGTGCTATTTCGTTAACTACTGCAGCAATTTTCGGCAGTTCATCAGCTGGACCTTTGCCTTTGCCATGTAACTGGTCTAGGAGAGCTTCAAATTCATCATCAGAAATATCATCATTGCTAGTATTGTCTGGAATTGAAACATTTTTTACTTGATTTTCGTCAGGTTTATTTTCGCCTTTAAATTGTCCCTTACCGTGAAGCTGATCAAGTAGTGCCTCAAATTCATCATCACTAATATCTTGCTCATTTGCAGAAGAATTTTCTATTGCGGGGGATTCTTTGGCTGTAGGTGCATTGTTTCCATGAAGCTCATCTAACAAAGCTTCAAATTCATCTTCACTAAAATCACC
>CAZMDX010000722.1:0-2122 GCA_964564805.1 uncultured Pseudoalteromonas sp.
CCTACTTCAGAATTAACTATTTCAAATTTTAAGATGAGTGCCTGTTTAAGTAATAATTTTTAAAATTAGTTAAATCTAATGCCAATGAATTTACCTTATTTTCTTGTGCCAACAAGTAAAGTTGCCCTACAGCCCAATACCCTAAAAAGTCGTTATTTCGCCCGCTTAGTAACTCAGCAAAATTTCGTGATTCCTTTCAACTATTCACGACGAGACATAAATTTCCATAGGCTTCTAACGCTCACTTAAGGGGCGAAATAGAGTTGGCTAAAATAAGTGAACGGAGTGAACAAAACAGCCGACTTTAGTTTGTTCCTCTTTCAGTTCTTTGTATATTTCGATTAGTTGATCCAAGCAATTGCAACAATAATTAGAGCATAGAAAAAAATGCCAACTAAATATGGCAAGATATAGCTTGTGTTAGATTTCCCTTTTTGCTCTTTAAATTCACCATAGCTATGCATTTGATATTTTAATAGACCGAAACAAACAATCCGTAAAACGCTTACTCCAGTTATATACACAATAAACTCAAAAGCTAATGCCACGAAAATGTTAGGTATAAATTCAAATAGTATGCTCATTCGACTCTCCTATCGATAGGAATGTAACACCATGTTAAGCGGCAAATAATAGCTGGCTAAAATCTGTGAGGCACAAACAACAGCCAGCTGTTATTTGTGCGTTTGAACGCCTTTTTAGAAGTTTTTATAGATTCTCTCGAAACCAACTAACTAGCTCTTTATTTACCTTTTCTTTGTTTTTCCCTAAACCATGATTATCTTCTGGATATATAACAAGCTTATGTGGAATTTTGCTCTTTGATAACGCAGCAGCTAGATCAATAGAGTGATTAACTGACACACGCTTATCTTTAGTACCATGTAAAAGTAGGATTGGAACGTTTGGCGATAAGTCACTTACCCACTTTAATACTGAACGTTTTTCCAATTCAGCGACTTTATTTTTTTCATAGTTAGGAATTCTGTGCTTAAATACTTTTTCCATTTCAGGGCGATAAGTTAATCCTTTTAACAAATCAGAATTGCCTGCAATGGTTGCTATCGCTTTTATATTTTTTGCTTTTTTAAGTGCTAAATGTGTTTGCATACCTCCGCGGCTTGCTCCATACATTCCAATGCGTTGTTCATCAGCACCTTCAATACTGGGAATGTAATCCAATAACGCAGTTACATCATTGACATCATTTCCACCAAATTCATCATGGGCAGAAGAGTTTTTAGTGAAAGTCCCACGATATTGACTACCGATAATAACAAAGCCTTCGTTAGCAATAGGGAATAAATTATGCATCATTGAACCGAAAACAACACCACCAAAGTTACCATTACCACCACGGTTATAAATTAATACAGGTAATTTTCCTTTTGGTAATTTAGGTCTGATTATATAACCATACACAGTGATCCCATCGACAACGTACTTAAAGGTTCTGCAGGATAAGTTATTCTTATATCGGTTAAATTTATCCTCTCCAAACATTGAATCAAACATCAGCATTGATTTTTGCAGTTTGCGTTCTGATTTAACTCTAACTTGTCGTTTTTTTTCTATAAAACTACGCCACGAAGCATAATCTTTGAATATGTGGTTAAAGCAGTTTTTTTGGTCTTTTATACGTTCATCATTTATTAAGTCTGATGCTTGAATACCAAACGATGAAAAAACTAAAGTAAATATTAATAAGTATTTGTTCACATGAACTCCGTGTAGGTGATTGATTAAACTTCTAACGTCTACAATAACGGAAAAAGCTTCGCGACAGCGAGGCTTTTTCCCAATGAGCGTAGCGAATATCGTTTATTGTTTTGTTAGCGGCTGAATTGCGTGCCGCTGCTTGAATTATTTGATGTACTAACAAACTGTGACATCCTTATTTTAATTGTGTTGCTGCAATATCCGTTGCCTTAACTTTACCAGTAATTGATGACCAAATATTGCCAGACTTTTTAGGTTACGTGAATAGAAATTTCCGACGGTAACAAACTAAAAAATTAACAACCTTGCATACCACTTACCGACAGCACATTGATAATGACTTTGGCCTGCTAACGTCTACAATAACGGGAAAAGCAGAGCGGCAGCGAGGCTTTTTCCCAAT
>CAZMDX010000723.1:0-17118 GCA_964564805.1 uncultured Pseudoalteromonas sp.
CTGAGGGCACACGTATCGCTAAATTTGGCTTATTTAGTGCAGATCAGGACAGCCCAGCAGTGGATTTAGACTTGTATGTGTATGCTTGTCCACAGTTTAGCTGTAGCCAGGTGGGTACCGGTCAAAACGGTGGTTCTGATGAATCAGTCGTGTTAATTGACCCTCTACCATTGGCTAATTTGGGCACTGGCGACATATATGTTGTCTTTGTTCACGGTTATAACTTAGCAGGCGCTGACTCTGTGTCAGCACCATTAAATGTTTGGACAGTTGATGAAGGCAGATCACAGAACATGTCAGTAAGAGCCTCTTCACGGGCAGTTGCTGGCCGTACTAACCGTGTTAGCGTTAATATGTCTAGACTGCAGTCAGATACAGACTATCTTGGCGGTGTTGTTTATACAGATCAAGACGGTAACGAAAATGGGTTAACGGTGATTGAAGTTAAAACACCAGAAGCCGTTCCTACTGCTAGTACCAGAACTCGTTCTAGGTCGAGTTCTCCGCGCAGAAGTCGTAATCCATAGATAAGTAATACTGCATAGATAATGAGTATTGCATAGATAAAAGCCCGCATTAAGCGGGCTTTTTTATAACTGATGATTTTATGTTGCTTTCGTGCTCCAATAAAATCTAACCTACCCAATTAATCAACATTAAAAATAGAGTGAAAACTTGCAAAATATATTCGTTCCAATCCTGTTAATACTGGCAGTTACTGGCTGTAAAGCAGAAGCTGAAAAAACAGACTCGCCGCTTCCAGCTGCAAAGCTTGCATCAGAGACTCTTGCATCAGAGACTCTTGCATCAAATAAGCCAGAAATAAAAACTAAGTTTGAAGCAAAAAATAATCTTGAAATAAAACAAGAGGCACCAAAAATGATCACCTTACGCGGCACCGTTAGGTATAAGAACTTTGAAGGCGGATTTTGGGGGCTAGATGGCAATGATGGAAATAAATACATGCCAGCAGGGCTTAACAAAGCGCTTCTCGTTGATGGTATGATCGTCGAAGTAACGGGCATTATCGAAGAAGACAAAAACCTAATGACATTTCAGCAATACGGTAAAATCCTGACAGTAAAAGGATCTAAAATGATCGACAACAGTAAAACTAAAACACCAAATTCTTATTAATATGATTTATTAACTTTATAATGTATTCCATATAAAACGTTCCAACTTGACTACCTTGCAATTAGTAGGGTGGCTATTAAGGCTTTCAAATGAAAATTTTGCTATGACTTTGGGCGAGTCGAAAAAGTAAACGCTGGAATAAAGTTAAATTATTCCTGGCTCTTAAATACGTAAAGTCGCCAAGTGGCGAGGCTTTTAATTTAACTTACACAAACATTCGGTGTTATGTTGTACCTATTCTAAGAACTTATAAATACGGTACCGACCCATGCAGTTCATCCTGAAATTTTTTGTGATTATTTTTGCCATTGTCGGCATAGCTGGAACTTGGTACTTCTATAGTAAACAACCGCTGCGAAGTGGTGAAGTCAGCCTTGCCAATCTGCAAGCGCCAGTTAACGTGCGTTACGATGAGCGGGGGGTACCGCATATTCAAGCGCAGAACGAAATCGACATGTATCGCACTCTTGGATATGTGCATGCCCAAGACCGTTTGTTTCAGATGGAGATGGTGCGCCGTTTAGCGCGAGGTGAATTAGCAGCCATACTTGGGCCAAAGTTACTCGATTCCGACCGTTTGTTTCGTACTTTAGGCATTCGCGCCCATGCTGATGCTTATGTGGCCAAGATGGACCACAATACTTTAGCTAGTCAAGCCCTTACAGCCTACTTAGATGGTATCAACCAATACCAGAACACTCACCCTGCACCTCTCGAGTTTGATATTCTAGGGATTCCAAAGCGTGCTTTCACCGCTGCAGATACACTCAGTGTCGCCGGTTATATGGCTTACAGTTTTGCCGCGGCTTTTCGAACCGAGCCGGTGTTGACCTATGTGCGTGACCAGCTAGGTGTTGACTATCTAAAAGTGTTTGATTTGGCTTGGCACCCAGAAGGTGTAGTGCCACCAGTTCTGTTAGACGATGATTGGCGCGACCTTAATCGCCTTGCCCATATTAGCCAACAAGCACTCACAGATAGTGGTTTAGCGCAATTTGAAGGTAGCAACGCTTGGGCAGTATCTGGCAGTCGCACAGCAAGTGGCAAACCTCTGTTGGCAGGTGACCCACATATCGGATTCGCGGTTCCGTCAGTCTGGTACGAAGCGCACTTGTCTTACCCTGGATTTGAGCTATATGGCCATCATCAGGCGCTTAATCCACTTGCCAGCCTTGGGCACAATCTCGACTTTGGTTGGAGCATCACGATGTTCCAGAACGACGACATAGACCTCATTGCCGAAAAGCTCAACCCTGATAACAATAATCAGGTTTGGTATCAGGGCCGATGGGTCGAGCTGCAAAGCCGCAGTGAACAGATTGAGGTCAAAGGTGAAGCCCCTGTTACACTCACCCTGCGTCGTTCACCTCACGGACCCATCATCAACGATGCGCTTGCCACACTTGCTGGCGAAGATGCCGGTAAAACACCCATCGCCATGTGGTGGGCGTTTCTTGAAACTGAAAACCCGATCCTTGATGCTTTTTATCAGCTAAACCGTGCTGATACACTGGCAAAAGCCCGTGCAGCCAGTGAAAAAATTCATGCGCCAGGGCTTAACATAGTCTGGGCCAATGCCATTGGTGATATTGGTTGGTGGGCAGCAGCTAAGCTACCTCTCCGTCCTAGCGGAGTCGATCCTACGTTTATCCTCGACGGCAGTAGTTTTGAAGCCGAAAAACTGGGTTTTGTGTCATTTACTGATAACCCTCAGGAAGAAAATCCAACACGTGGCTATATTGTTTCGGCTAATTATCAGCCTGTCCCTGACAGCGGTATCGAGGTACCGGGTTATTACAATTTACCCGCTCGTGGTATTCGACTGGACCAACGTTTAGCCGATAATAGTGTGCAGTGGAACCTACAAAACAGTCAGGCACTGCAACTGGACACTGGAAGCGGCTACGCACAGCACCTGCTTAAACCTTTGTTACCTATCATAAAAGCGACCGCCAGCAACGATGAACAAGCACTAGTGAACCTACTCATTAACTGGGATGGAGAGCATAATCTTAACGACATTGCCCCTACAATTTTTAACCAGTTTGTTTACCAACTAGCATATGAGGCAATGCAAGACGAGATGGGTGAGCGTTTTTTTGGTACGTTAATTCGTACGCGTGTGATTGATTTTGCTTTACCACGCTTGGCAGAAGAATCCGACTCGCCGTGGTGGGATAATCGCGACACAGCTGTTATCGAAGATCGCGAAGAAACAGTCAACGTTGCGTGGCAAGCAAGTATTAAACATCTGCGAAGTACCTTGGGAGCCAACACGGCTAACTGGAAATGGGGCGCAGCTCATACCCTCACCCATCAGCACCCACTGGGCCAAAAAAAGCCGCTAGATAAACTGTTCAACGTTGGCCAGTTTGCAGCCCCCGGTGGACACGAAACCCCAAATAACCTGTCACATAAGCTAGGTCCCGCGCCTTGGCCAGTGGCATATGGCCCCTCAACCCGAAGACTCATTGACTTTGCCGACCCCAGCCACTCACTGGGTATCAATCCTGTTGGGCAAAGTGGAGTGTTGTTTGATCAACATTATCAAGATCAAGCTGAAAGATATATCAATGGGCAATATATAAAACAGCACTTTAGTGAAGCCGATGTAGCAGCCAACACCATAAGTACTTTGCGACTAGTACCAGTCAATTAAAACAGTGGTTAGTTCTAATCAATCAAAATTATGACAACATTGGCTCACATCATGCTGAATGATAAATAGTCACCTCGGATAAAAAAGGCAGGACTGCTATTATCAATGCAGCCCTGCTAATATGAGCAATCTAAGTTTTAGTTTTAGTCTTAGTCTCTAACTGCTCAGAGGTTAGATGAGTTCTTCGTTTTCATGTATTACATCAAAGCAATCCTTGAACGAATGTGCAGTAGAATTAATATACACAGGCTCCTTCAAAACTCGACTGATGTCTGTTGACGATATTACGCTACAAATTTTGTTTCTTTCATCGACAACTTGCATATGAGCTTCACCAAGTTTCTGCATGGTTTGCTTAATATCACCTATGCAAGCCCTGAGAACATGATTTTTCTGCAAAGCCGGCATTTTATAAACTGGGGTCATTATATCTGCCACCGTTAGTTCAGATCTTGTTATACCCTTTCGGTTTGCAATCATTAACACAACTCGGCTTACCAAAGTAAAACCGCTAATAACGCCTAATAACGTAGTGTCTGTACCAACATACAATGTAGACTTCCTATTACTTAATTTCATTACTGTCAACGCTTCGTCAATGTTTGTATCGGGAGCAATCATTTGCGGGATAATACAAGTAATGTCGTTCATCACATGCTCAGCTGAACTATTAATATCGACACAAGGTATCGATTCGAGTGACACGTTTGCATCAGAAATACTGCTATTCACGGTAGTGAATTATTTTAAAAATACGCATTTTAGTCCACCAAATATTAATTAATTTTCCTGTAAAAATTATCTACGGATCTGAATTATTTAAATCATTGATTTGGGTGGAGCGCGGGTAAGCGGCCATAGATAGTTATGTTCTAGGTAGGATGTTGCCTTGACTTGAACCAAAGAAACATTATGAACTGCGCCAATCTTTTCAACAACTTCATCAGTGATACCGACACTATCATCAACGCCTGAATCAGACGTGAGGCTATCAGCGATGTATTCAAAGTCAGCAACGAATATACCCTTTTCACTAGCGGGCACATCACATGCTTGGGGAACATTTATAAACGACACAGACAAAAGCAATATCAGGGCGACATTGCATTTAATCATATAGCTTGTGAGCTGAGTTTTAACGTTCATGTAATAAATTACCTAAGCTCGGGATAAGCCATACCTTCCAGCACCACTATTATCGCGCCTATCTTCGCTGAGCTTGCTCACAATAGCGCTTTTGCTTCACAAGCTCATCTCGATAAACGCAATATATATCGGCACTGGATGCGTTCAATAGCCTAGTAAATCAATTTTTACTCTCTAACATATTGTTTTCGTTATAATTACTTTCAGATAAATGGCACGTTTTAACCCGTTTTCAAGTTAAATAATATGTTTTTCAGTAAAAAAGACAAGCTGGATTTGTCGCAAGCTTATGTGGTAGCAACTTATTATGCTTGGCTTCATTAATATAAAGTATTTTATAAGCACAGTGGCTGTATATAATAAAATCAAAGAACGTGACCTTACATAACCTGTCTCTTACACCGTCTGTACCCCAAACTAATTGTTGCTAGAACTGTTCTTAAAAAACTTGGATTCAAGAGATTAAAAATAACATATTTAATCTAGGTCTTCTTTATGTTCATGTTCATGTTCATTTTCATCATTTTCATTTTCTTCATTTATATCTGCATCTTCTTCACCCAGAAGGCTTTCGCTAGAAGCGTCATAGTTAAAGGCACCTAAAAAAGTAGTATATTCGTCCTTAACAACTCCACTTAGTTTGATACTGTATTCCTGCTCGAAAAGCAAAATAATCCAGGTCACTTGCTCCATTTTATTTTTTTTTGCTTTGCTCATCAAATTCACAATATAAGAGCTTGAACAAGAACATCCACCAGCAGCCTCATGAATGTCAACGGTGCCAGTATGGGCTCCATTAGTCTCCATCTGTTTAGGATCGAAATAGCGAATTTTATAATTATCTGACCAACTGTTTTTGGCCCGAGAACCTTTTTTAGAGAACGTTTCCTCAAAATAATCATCAGGTATATCAGCGTAAGGGTATTGTGATGCCCAAACGGACACCTTACCCTTCGTATTAAAAAGTAAACCTTTTTCAGGTATGGAATTAGTATCTTCGTTCATGAGGGGGTGGCAGCCAATATTAAATGTAGCTATATTCTATTATAATGGGGGATGAATAGCGAAATACCAACTCTACTTATTTTGAATGGATCAGTATATTATTTGAGTGTTGTGTTTGTCTAGAATAGCCTGGAGTTCTCCAGAGGTTTTCATTTGTTTAATGGCTTGATTTATGCCAGGTAAAAGACCTTGATATTTTTTCCTGAGCCTCATTAGAAAGTTTCCTTTGCTGTGCAAAGCTGCAAAATGTATATCCACATCATTAACCTTAGCCCAATGTTTAGCGGTCTCTTGTTCTAATATAATGGCTTTAAATCTTTCGTGTTTTAAACCCAACATTAATTGGTCTTCATTGAGAAAGTTTGTTCGGGTAAAAGTATGTTCATCGAAGTAGAAGTACCCTGCAATAGTCCCGACACGTGTCTGATTAAAGGACTCCCGAGTTGGAAATAACAACGCATTTTTCTTTAAAGTAATAAAATTTTCTGTGAGTTCAAAAAAAGGTTCGCTTGTTACATATTTTGAACTAACCTCGTCAGTTTTCAGCCACTCCAGACAGATAAAGTCAAAATCTACTGTGCCATCTTCGAGAGAAATGGCTGCTCGCTTTTGTGGAAGGTTTATCGATATAAATTTAATACCTGAATGTCTTTGAATGGCTTCAGTTATGTCGGTCATTATGCCAGATTCACCAGGCTGTGATCCGGTAAGGTAAGGTACCCAACCGCCTTCTGAATCCATATCAAAATATAGCTTGTGGTCTTGTTCTTGGGCAACACAGCTAAGACTCACCAACGTAATGATTAGTACTAGTGTTCTAGATATTACCCGCAACCAAACATTCATTTAATAAACTTTATAAGGTAGACTTTTCTTGGTATTAATTTTACGCAGTTAACATGATAAGTATACATATGATTTCTATTAATAATAATTAAAAAAACCTTGATTTGGTATGGAACAAGACAGTTGGATTAGCAATTTAATTCATTAAAAGTGACGTCGAGGCACCATGGTTCTCCCTTACGGTGAAGGTAAAAGAAGGAACCAATAAAAAGTGAAGCTGACTAAGCAAAGCTTATTTTTTCAACTTGTTTAAACCAATCTTGCCGGCAATAATTTTGTCTAGCACACGTTTAGGTAGATTTTGTGGAATAATCCAATCAGTTAACATATTTGGGGCTATGGCATACCGCACTTTGGGTTTGTCGGTAGTAATAGTGTGACACACCAATTCTCCAACTTTTTCAACGGGTATACCTTGTGGTCCCATTGCGCTCATAAAGTTATTCATTTTTTTATACGATTGTTTATAATCTGTATCATCATACTGGCTGTTATCGACTTTCTCAGCCTTGTTCCATATAGGTGTCGCCACCGCACCTGGTCCAATAATGATGACGTCTACGCCGTATAGCATTAATTCTTGCCTTAATGAGCCTGAGATTGCCTCTAATGCGTGTTTTGAGGCTGAATAGGGACCAAAAAAAGGAGCCGCTCGCACACCCGCCATAGAAGTAATATTGATAATTCGGCCTGGATTTTCTACAGGTGGATTCACCGCACCTAATAATGGTAAAAATGCTTGGATCGCTATGATAGGGCCAACGGTATTGATCTCCATTTGATAACGAAACTCTTCAATAGGGATGTGCATCATAGGCCCAGTAACAGCAACACCCGCATTATTAACAAGTCCAGATAAGGTATTATCACCCACTATACTTTTAACCGTATCCGCCGCCTCTTTAACCGCTGCAACATCTGTAGCTTCAAAAATCAGTGGTGTAACTTTATCGCCAAACTCCTTAAGCAAACTATCCGCATCGATTTGCTTGCGGACAGAACCAAACACATGAAAACCTTTTTTAATAAGTACGTCGACACATCCACGCCCAATACCAGAAGATGCACCTGTCACCACAACATATTTTGTCACATCGATTCCTTAAAATAAAAGCCCAAATCAAACAACCATTGCAGTGGTTTGCCTGAGCACAATTAGTGAATAATAAACGCTATGCGAAAGCGATACAACTGCCCATGATTAATCGAATCACCAGACAAGACTGAATAAAAAACGCTATCACATGGTGGATTAGTGACCAAACTTCATGGCAAACACTACACATTTTTAAACCCTTAGATTCAAATTTTAACAATTAAGGTTTTTATTCTTAGGTATGTTCTCTATGTTTTATTTAAAGTTAATTTCTTTTGATTTCAAAATATAATAATTTGATAAACTAAAATATGACCTAAAATCATCCATACAGTTTCGGTTTCAATCACAGCATTTAACAACCAAATACGCTAATATATTGCAAACTTAGCTTCTCTTACATTTACGTTTACCCAATGAATTACACTGTAAATTACACTATAAATTAGCTAGTCACATGCTGGTCTTTTTTTAGATGAAAAAGGCAACGTTGGCCAAAATGACCTCGAAATAAACGACAAAATCAGGGTGTTGATTACCGCTCAAGCTTGATTATTAATACTCAACGAGGCAAATAATCATTATCCCTACTTTTGCAGCAAGCCAGCATCTATCTGGACCTACGTATCCAGCAGTTCACAGAAATAGAGTATGTTACCAATGACCAATATACGTACCAAAACGGGTAAATCTTGGTAACGTGACCCAGTAATATTAGCTTGGGATCATGTGTTGCAAAATTAAGAGATAACCGCAACTGACACAATGTGGTGATACATAAATTTGCCCACAAATTAAGTAAGGAAAATACGACAATGAATGCTCTGCCTTTATTGTCTACTGCACAGCAATACCGACGATGATCACAAGTATTAAGTGCACAATTTAGAGTACGGCAACAAAATTAGCTGAGGGTTGACGATGTGATTAACGTTTATGGTACCCCCCTACCCTGCTGAGATTTTTACCATGGTAACTGGAACCTTTTTTGAGGAATTTCAACAGCAAAAACGTCAACACAATAACTTCTATAAACAGTTTAAAAAGTATTATGTGCTTGATCCTAGACAATGGACTAAGACCAAGCACATAATGCTGATGACACAGGCACCTTGGCCTAGTTACTTGCAAATACTTGTAGCTAACTTCAAATAATTGTAGCTAACTGCACAAATTTACAGATACTTGCAGCCATACGAAGACATTCATAATGGTTCATTGCTATTGGCTATTTAAGCTGTCCATAAATATTGCAAGCCGATGCAAAGCTTCTTCAAGTTCAGATTGTGCGGAAGCAAATGACAAACGCACATACTGATCGCCTTGGTATTCACCAAAATCATTCCCGGGCGTAAGCGACACGTGCACTTCTTGTAATACTCGCTCGCAAAAATTCATAGCTGAAAGCCCAGTAGAACTCACGTCGATGTAAACATAAAAGGCGCCGTCAGGCTGAACAGGCACATACAAACCACATTTTTGTAATCCAACCAGCACCAGCTTTTTTCGAGAAATAAGTGATGTGCGTCGTGATTCACACAAAGCAATAGATCTTGGCGTAAAACATTGTAAGGCCGCTTTTTGGGCTAACGTTGACGGACAAATATAATAATTTTGCGCCAACCTTTCCATAACATCGACTGCACGCTCTGGCACTACACACCAACCTAATCGCCAACCCGTCATGCCAAAATATTTTGAAAAACTGTTGATGACAAAAGCCTCATCGTCAAAAGCTAAGATACTCGTTGGCTGCGAATCAGCTGCGCCGTGGTGCAAATTAAGATAAATTTCATCAACAATTCGCCATGCCCCTTTACTGCGAGCAAATTGACACATGGCTGCCAGTTCATCGGCCGCTACAGCGGTGCCAGTAGGATTGGAAGGAGTCGCTAGCATTAAACCACGAGTACCAGATTGCCAGTGTTGTTCGAGCAACTTCATGTTCAATTGAAAACGCGAATCAGCTCGGGTTGGAACCAATTGCACTTTACCGCCAAAACTTTTGATAAATTGTTTGTTACATGGATACGAGGGATCAGCCATGATCACGTTGTCACCCTCATCCACGAAAGCAGCTGACAAAAGTAATAAGGCGGCTGATGCTCCTGCAGTTACTACAATACGTCTTGGATCAAGTTCAATTTGGTGAGTGCTTTGATAAAAACCTGCAATTGCAGTTCGTAACTCCGGCAGTCCAAGTGCTGAGGTATAAGGAAGAGGCACATTGCTTGCTAGCTGTTGCATCGCGAGTAACACATCAGGGGGTGCACCAAAGTCAGGTTCACCTATATTCAACCTTATAACGTGCTTACCTTGAGCTTCTAATCGGGAAGCTTTTTCACTAAAAGCCATGGCAAAGAAAGGAGAAATAGCTTGCGCACGCTGGGAATACTTCAAATGATACAACTCAACTTCTAGAAAAAAATCGGAACAACACTATTTTGCCATTTGTATCAACGTAAAACACTCTTTAAATCTATGGGATAAGATATTGATTTTATGAAAAAGAATATATGATTATATGAAGATATTTATAGATACACCCATAGTCAATATTGTGAAATGAAGTCAAATGTGTGATTGAATTAAGACAGATACTTAGTTATTTTCTGTATTCGTCAATGACTTTTATAAGGTCTAATCCAACAATAATTGGTTCTTCATAAAACCCTGTTAAAAAGGCTGGAAAAAGATGATCTTTAACTAACAGAGGAAGATTAATGTTATGCCAGGAAGCTCGTAAAGTTCATTACTATAATTGCTAACTATTTCAGTTCATTTTCGATTAGGTTTACCCTCTAATTCTAGCCATTTAGGGGTAAACCCATTTTTATGTCATTCTAATTCCAAATCATTAGCCCAAATTTGTAAACTAGTCTCTTTGTATAAAACTTGATGAACAGCATTGTTGTATTTGTATATCAAATTTTCTAATGCGAGATCAGAAATACGAAGAGTTTTTAGGCGACTCAAAACGTCTGCGGTTAAAATTTATAGGCTTTTCAATAGTCATTGCAAACAATGCAATTGTGATAGTGACTTGAACACTAAAATTTTTATTAACTATCAATTCGATTGCACCATCATAAAGCTTTGCTACTTTCATTCGAGATTTCAGCATTCTTTGCGCAGTGAAAATATCATATCTAATATTGATAATGTTTTTACAAGATGCTTGTTTAAATATTTATTGAAAAATCAACAATACCCAAGTTATTCCCTTTATCAGCAATCAAAACACTCATTACCCTAATACAATTTCACCCCGTAAATAGGGTCAATATTTGTTAAGTGCGTCTTAAAATCTGGTAATTGAGGTCAGGGATTAATTAAACCTTTGTACTACAAAATCCTGATTATAATTATAGACCCACACAAACACCCTATTTTTATTTTATAACGCAGTTGCTTGTGAAATATGATTAACAATTATTTTAAAAATTTTATCCGCCGATACTAAATCATTTGTTATTTCACTATTTTGAAGCATATATGCAAACTGTGCCTTTGCAGCTGTATCCGCACCTTCATATGCCATAGACCACTTCATAAATTTGCGCGTTGTTGTGGGTTCACAACATAAAACTGAACAGTCATTATGCCGGGTATCTTCCTGTATCCGTTCAAACAGTTTTTCTACGGCCTCAATAGGACCTTCTAATACCTGCGCGAAATAACCATCATTAAATAATAAAGCTCCCGTTATATTATTTTTTGAATTTTTTTCGTTTGCAATTTTGAGAATTGCTTGAACTTCGCTGTCAAAAATTGCCGCGGGTATTGTGTTGCTACTCACGTATACCAACCGTCTTAATTCTGTTAGGTTATCCATCACTTTTTCTCTTATTTAAAGGGCTATTGTTGACTTTAATGAGTCTTTTAACTCCTCAACACTTAATAAAGGGCTAGAATAAAAGCCGCTAATATTAATGCCCCCACTACTTTTTAATTTTAATAACTCATTTTCTGTATTTATATCTTTTGCGACAACAGGAATACCCAACATTTCACCAATATCAGAGATAGATTTAATCATTTCTAAACTATCACCCTTTTTGTCGTTAACATTTGTAAATTCCCTGTTAACCCGCATACTAGAAATGGGCAACTTTTTCAAAAAACGAAGTGACTCATATCCGGTATTGGGATCATTTATTGAAATCAATATTCCTAATGAAGATAGTGCCTTAACTGCATCGCGAGCAAGCACTTCTAAAAATGCTTTTTCGGGAACAATCAACTCAACAATGCTTGGTTTTATTTTATAATCTATCAATAGTTGGTTAATACGCGTTACAAAATTAGCGTCTGATAATTGGCCTGCAGTCACAACAAAAGATAAAGTAAAAGGGTTTAACAAACATTTAGTCTCCTTAATAGCTTGCTCAATAGCCCAATAACCTATTTTATTTATCTCACCAATGTCTTCAGCAATTGGATAAAAGTTTTTTGCATCCACCTTGCCTAACTCATCGCTGTGCCACTCTAAGATTGCTTCTAGGCCTGAGATTTTTTTACTAGATACGTCAATTTGGGATTGATAAACAATACGAAATTCATTTTTAAGTAACCCTCTACGTAACCCGATTTCTAATGTGCGGCGATACTGTGAGCGAACCTCAAGATCTGTTGTAAACACTGAAACTTGTGATCCCCCATGACTTTTTGATGCATAAAGAGCTAGGTCAGCGTGACGATAAAGATCGTCTAAGTTAGAATAGGAATCATTAACAATGGCGATTCCAACACTCGCTCCAATATCTATTTGATGCGACTGCAAAATGAAAGTTTTACAAGCCGATGTGATAATCCTCTGTGCTAACGATATTAAGGCATCTTCTTGTATTTTATCACTGACAATTAGTGCAAATTCATCACCACCTATCCTGATAAAAGTATCGTCAGGACGCAACAATTTTTGAAAGCGATTCGCAACTAACTTTAATAATTTATCTCCGATAGGGTGACCGAGCGTGTCATTAATTCGTTTAAATCGGTCTAGGTCAATCAGCATAATGGAGTAACCTAATTTACCATTTACACCTTTAGGTGTTTTTAAAAACTTTTCAAAAACAGAACGGTTTAACAAGCCAGTTAACGAATCAGTTTCAAGCTCGCTATATATTTTGGGAGTATCATACTGAAGCGAAAAAATAACAATACGATGACCAGATGTAAGTCCTCCAAGATGAATGGTTAAGCCCAAGCCATTCGACTTCGCTGACTTATAAAACATTGTTTGGCAATGCTTGGCTGATAAGGCTTGTCTTAATTGTTGTTGATTTGAAGTAACAACAAATAAACCATCAATATCTATATCAGCCACATTACTTCTGATTTTGACTTGATATTTAATCAACAAGTGAAAGTGCTCGCTGACCCAAGTTAGGTCACCGTTTATATCTGTAACAGCTATGGCCAATTGGCTGTTATTCAAAGCATTTTCTAAGAGAGCTATTTCCATAACTGACGCATCTTCACTGTGATATCGATCCAATCTTAATTTACAAAATTGCAACATACTGAATTTAAATTGACTTCAAATCAATAGATATTATAAAAATATATTGATTTATTAATAAATCTATTAATTTTTTCCCGCTTTTCTTCTGTCAGATTAATACCACCATTTTGTGTGATAAACCGAACTTTTGTACTCACATGGATTGGCACAAGCTTGCCTCAAATAGACGTTTTTTAATGTATCTTACTGGAACAAACTCTTAAAAATACTACAAACAAATTACAAGAACTATAGGTGTAGATGCACTGTAATTAATTTGAAAGAAGAGATAATTCGTTTTGCTAAAATAATAGCAAGTCGTTATGTGATGGGTAAATTCAAAATACTGTTGTTCGTAAAATTTGAAACGTCCAATAAATAAATTAACCTATAGCATTTTCAACCATCTTGCCTCCACAGTTTCTTGATCACTATTTATTAAATTTTCTAACAAATGCAACTGCTACTGTTATTGTGCGGCTTGATTTAAATCTTACATTCATCATAGGAAGTCATATGTCCATCGCGCAAATTCTTAAAAACCGAAGTTCAACTCGGGCATTTTTAGATAAACCGGTAGCCAAAGAAACGCTTAAAACTATTTTTAATCAGGCACAATTAGCGGCTTCTAACTGTAATGTTCAACCTTGGCAAACTTGTGTTGTATCGGGTAGTACCAAAGACAAACTAAAAATAAAGTTTATGGACACGTTGATGTCTGGCATTGCACCCAATCCAGATTTTAATTGGGTGGCTAAGTATCAAGGTGTGCACCGCGAACGTCAATTTGGCTCTGCAAATGCACTGTATACTAGCCTTGGTATTTCAAGAGAAGACAAAAAAGCTAGGCAGATGGCAATGATACGTAATTGGCAGTTTTTTGATGCCCCTCATGCTGTGTTTTTCACCATGGACAAATACTTAGATATCATGGGCGCAGTGGACTTGGGTATTTATGCCCAATCATTGGCTTTGCTGCTGAATGAGCATGGTATTTCCAATTGTATGCAGGGGGCATTGGGACAATTTCCTGATCCCGTCAGAGAAATATTAAAATTGCCGGAAGAGCGCGGAATTCTGTTTGGTATGTCATTTGGGTATGCCGATGACAATGCTGCAGCCAACACAACCCAAACTGACCGAGCGGATATTGATACTGCGGTTGCATTTTTCGACTAAAAAAATAATATTTTAAATATGTGCGGGCCTTTACTGCACATACTTATTCCTACAAAAGCTAATTTGAGTGCCTCATAGGTTTTTAAAAACCATGACTATGGGATCAACGTTCTCTCATTCCTTTTTGTGTATGCGAATGCCTGCCAATTTAATAAATGCGACTAATCAGTAAAGCTTATTTGATAGCTAGAGCTTTGTTTTACTCTCGGTTTTTGAAGAAATACCAATATTGCTGCTTCTGCGCCATCAATAGTGCGCTCTTCAACATCATATTTATTACGGGCTAATGTCTGCTCAACGAATAGAGTTTTTGGCGGCTCATAAACATCCATTTGATTCACAGATGTCCTTTTTGCTCGATACTACTCTATGACCAGAACATATAAGATGGTCTAAAAATAAAATCAAAGAATGAACAAGATATTGATACTAAATAATGACTGCGTTGTTTAGAAAATTAACAAAGGATGAAGGGTGTATCGACAAACAAGGCCTGGGCGCTAGCGCTAGATAGGATCCCAATAATTTATACAATAAATCTAAGTTGTTAACGCTTCAAAAAATTAAATTACTTTATGTTTTGCAAACAGCCTGCCCCGCAGGTTTTTAAATTATAGTTGCCCTACCCTTTATTGAAACACGACTTACTTAGACTAAAGTCTAGTTACGTTAAAATTGATATAAGTATATTATTATTCTTCATTCTAAGAAATGCATTCATGTTCTTTAAGTTTTTAATCGCCATTACTAGAAAAAGTCTATTTAAAAGATGAATAAACAATATAAAATTGGCCTTCTTAGCCTTCTTTGCGTCAGCTTTATATCGTGTACTTGCGCTTATCTGTGTAGATTAATATCTTATGATAATGGCCTAACCAGTTTGTGGGGCCAGATTCGTTAAAAGCAATTTAATTGAATAATAAGCTTATTCGCACTTCTATAAATATGCTTTTGTAGACAAGCAATAGATGTTATTTTGACCATCATCACACAAAGAGCCTTAATGTTTTTGGATAAGTGAACCAAAGTACTTTACATTTTTATCTGACCTTAAATCGAGATTTTTTTCCTAACCACTTATTCTTCATGTTTAAGTATGATTAAAAATGCAAATTAAGAGTCTGTTTTCTAACAACACAAAAGCCTGGGTCGTTTTTTTGATGATTTTTTCGGTGATTTTTTTGATAAATAGCATTTGATGGCAGAGCATTTTTTTTAGAGTGTAATATTTTTTAATTTCTGTCAGGTGATTTTTTGAAACCAATTCAGCCGAAATACCAATACCTAGCGTTGCTAAGGTTAAAGTTTACTCTGACCCCAGTGATACTGACACGTTCCGAATTTTGAGACGCCCAAGGGTCAAGTCACTTGATTAATAGGACGCTTGAAAGTAAAGCTCAACCTATTTTAATTTTAATCGGTGAAGCTGACGCTTAGTGGGATGCGGTTTGAAAAAGCGAAGTATACTAATATGTTCATTGTATATGTTTGAATGTATTAAAATACGAAGCAGTGAAGCTCAGACATAGCTCAAGTAAATATCCTGAATATACGCGGATTTTTTCATCAAAGATTGCGTAAATGACACCTCAATAAATAGACACCACTCACGCTTAACATTCTATTTCGCTGAATTATCACGATAAGCTAAGCCGGGGCCGGACAAAATAAAATTCTGGCCATTTAATTTTATATTAAACACAAAACTCTGAACGTAATCACATGATTAGGTTCAGGCGATTTTTAGACAATGTAGAAAATCGTAATAGTTAAATTAATTCGTATTCACACATATTGATAAAAATGCTAAGTCCAAAGCAATTCAATAGACCGCAACCATGGATGTAAGGCTAGCTGCAAGACGACACTATATTAGCTAAGCAAAGGTTCAAAATATTAACCCTGTAATTGAACCCGCACATTAACTACTTAATGGCCGTTACACAAAGGACGTTACAGGTTCACAAAGATGTTTTATTTTCTGAAAATGATTTCTTCTATTCTCGTAGCTTTTAGTGTGTTTATTAATAATACTCGTTACTTTATCAACCGTCTCATCACTCATATCGGTACACACTAAATTAATATCTTTCCAAATCCAAAATGCAAATGCACTGATTAAACCACCCTCTATATTTTCAATATCATTTCTCTCTAAAATATTAATTGAGGAGTCTTTATCATATCTATCAATTCTAATTTGTACATTTTTAAAATTTGTCTTTCCTGTCACTTGGATGCAGCCGGCACCTATATATTTAAGACCATCCCCACTCAAATAATCTCCATTTCCTAATCTATTCGCATACACTTTATTGGCTATTTCTTCTTTTTTTGCTGCTTGTTCGGAACTTCTGCCATCAACATTGGCTTCAGTAATATTATTCTTATAATAAGCGAACGTTTTCCTTAATCCTTTACTATTATAATTAAGGTTTTCTTTTTTAGATTTTAATTCATCCCCTATCTCCTCTCTTACTTGAGATAAAAACAATGACAAGCTCAAATGGGTATCAATTTTATAAAGAGGTGCTTTGTCTAAAA
>CAZMDX010000724.1:0-2141 GCA_964564805.1 uncultured Pseudoalteromonas sp.
TTAGGTTCAAAAAGCCAACAGCACAACATGCCTTACCAGCTGTTATTGAATTTTCACTCAATAACAGAAAGTACATTAGGAAAAAAAATTTGGGCCTTAACGGATAAGGGTGAAAAATACCGCACCGAGCTTAATTTGTTTAGATGCTCTACAAGCGTAAGCTTAAAAGTTAATTGCGAAGGCCAAGGTATTTTTAAGTTTACTGGCAACCAATTAACCATAGATTGGCAGAATACGGGTACCGGCTCTGCACATTATTTTCAAACTGTTGGGTTAGCGATTTGGTTAGAACTAAACCAAGTGTTATGTATTCACGGCAATGCACTTGAATACAAAGGCCAAGCCATAGGGCTAGTCGCACCCAGTGGAACTGGAAAGTCCACCCTGAGCGCTAAGTTATGTGAGAGCGGTTTTTCATGGATGACAGACGATATGATGGCACTGCATCCAGAAAATAACGGTGAACAATTTAGAGTTTATCCAAGTTGGCCAGTCGCAAGAATGTGGCCTGACTCGGTAGAAGCAGCGCTTAATGTAGACCACGTATCACTCAACAAAGTGCACAGCGGATTTAACAAGCGAGTAGTAACGTTAGAAGGTAATTTGTCTGCCGGTAAGACGAGTCAGTTACTATCAACAGTATATGTGCTTAACCGAGTAACAGACGCAAATAAAATCTGTGAAATTAAGTCAGTTAAAGGTAGTAGAGCAATAATACTGCTGCTACAAAATAGTATTTTAGGTGACGCCTACAGAGCCTTAGGCGTAGAAAAAAGCAGAATAGCAACACTAAGTAAGTTACTAGACAAAATAAGTATCAAAGAAGTCACTTATTGCAGCGGAAGTAATAATTTAAACATTGTCAAAAGCAAAATTCTTGAAGATTTAGACAAACACTACCAACACTCTAAATAGATAATGACAAGGAGTAAATAAAGTGACAAACCAAAAGCATGGTATGGTCAAAGGTAACACTAACAAATTTGCTGCATTATACCGATTAGTCGACATTGCCCTGATCCAAGTACTGCTATATGTGTGTGTAATGCTTTATACGAAAAACTACAATGAAAACTATTTCACTCTTTCACTGATAGGCTCAGTGGGTTTTGCAGTAATTGCAGAGTCGTTTGCATTATACCGCTCTTGGCGTGCGGGCTTTTTTAAACAAATTATGTTTTATACCCTTGTCTGTTCTGTAGGCTCGTCTTTGCTAGTCATTGCCTTTTTGTTTTTCTCAAAAACTGCTACCGACTTCTCTCGCGTTGCCTTGGGTTTGTGGATGGCATCAACTTTAATAAGCATGATCACATGGCGTTTTTGCTTCCAGGTGTTTTTATCCAATATGCGTCGCAAAGGTTTTAACACCCGCAGTATTGCTATATTTGGTATGTCAGAAAAAGGTATTCGCTTAGCCAAAGAAGTCATGGACAACCCAGAAACGGGTTACCGTATGGCTGCCTTTTATGATGACCGTGACAAAAGCCGTTTAAATGAAGATTATCATTACTATCTGCGCGGTAGCATTGCCGAAGGCATCAAAAATGCAAAGAAAGACAAGTACGACGTGATTTATATTACTTTGCCTATTCAAGCCAAACATCGAATTGAAGAAATGTTATATGCCTTAGGCGATTCAACAGCCAATGTGCATGTGGTACCCGACTTATTTATGTATTGTTTAATGCATGGCGAAATGTCACATGTGGGTGATGTGCAAACCATCAGTGTATACGACAACCCTATGCAGGGTAGTTTAGGTGCATTAAAACGCTTAGAAGACATGTTTCTGGCAATAAGTATTTTAACCGTCATCGCCCTACCCATGTTAATTATTGCAATGGCCATTAAATTTACCTCAAAGGGCCCCGTTATTTTTAAACAAGACAGATATGGACTCAATGGCCGCAAAATCAAAATGTGGAAGTATCGCTCTATGACCGTCACCGAAAATTCTGATGTGGTTACCCAAGCGACAAAAGGCGACACCCGTATCACTAAACTTGGCGCTTTTTTACGACGCACATCACTCGATGAGCTGCCCCAATTTATCAACGTATTAAAAGGCGACATGTCAGTCATCGGCCCCCGCCCCCACGCAGTAGCGCACAATGAAGAATACCGAAAAGTAGTCGACTTTT
>CAZMDX010000725.1:0-10269 GCA_964564805.1 uncultured Pseudoalteromonas sp.
TTCTCTCACCGTCTGGTCGATACCAATTAATTTTTTCGACGTTATGTCCCAGCGAATAGTGGTCATCCTTTAAATTAAGGTGATTAAGCATTACGCTACTTTTTCGTAATGATATCGCCTGTTGGCAGAAGGTTAAAAAGTCTTGTTTTTGCTGATTTAATGTCCAATCAAGCCAACTAATAGTATTATCCTGGCAATAGGCGTTATTGTTGCCTTGTTGGGTTCGGCTCAACTCGTCACCGCCAAGAATATGCGGGACCCCTTGAGACAGCATCAAAGTAGCAAACATGTTGCGTTTTTGCCGCTCGCGCAAAGCAAGTATTTTTGTATCTGCAGTGGGGCCTTCAACACCAAAGTTAGCCGACACATTGTGTCCATGGCCGTCACGGTTTTGTTCGCCATTTGCTTCATTGTGCCGTTCAGCATAACTGACTAAATCTTGTAAAGTAAAACCATCATGGTAACTCACGTTGTTGACTGATGTGAGAATCGATCGGGCCTCTTTAGGAAACACATCGCGTGAGCCTAACAGCCGGGTAGCAAAATCACTGATATGACCTTTATCACCTCGCCAAAATGACCTTATCGTATCTCGATATTTGTCATTACACTCAAGCCAATTTGACGGAAACTGCCCTAAACGATAACCACCATGGCCGATATCCCAAGGCTCGGCAATTAATTTAGAATTGAGCAACACCGGATCTTGACGAATAGTTCGGAAAAAACCAGACATGCTTGAAAATTCATAAGGATCTCGGCCTAAACTAGCAGCTAAATCAAAACGAAAACCATCTACCCCCATCTCTGTTGTCCAATAACGTAGAGCATCCATGACCATTTTTAGTACATAAGGAAAAGCTGTATTCACACTGTTGCCACAGCCTGAATTATTGACATATTTGTTGTAATCTACAGCTCCATATTCGTTACACTCAAATAAATAGCATGAAGAATTATCGAACCCTTTAAATGACAATATTTGTCCGTCTAAGCCACCCTCAGCAGTATGATTAAACACTACGTCTAAAATCACTTCAATGCCCGCCTCGTGCAGAACGTTCAGCATCATCTTAAATTCAGCGACGCCATCGTCAACTACATACCTAGGATCAGGACAAAAATAATTAACTGGATTGTAACCCCAATAGTTTGTTAAACCTTTCTTGGTAATGTAGGGCTCTGGCATGAAAGCGGCCACCGGCATCAGTTGAATAGCAGTAATGCCTAATGATTTTAGATGATTAACAATTGCTGGTTGGCACACGCCTAAAAATTTACCTTTGTATTGATCAGGTACATCGGGATGAAGCTGGGTTAACCCTTTAACGTGAGCTTCATAAATGACAGTTTGATCCAAGGGTATCTTAGGTTTTTGGCTCTTAGGGAGATAAGTCTTAGGGTTTTGAACGATACACTTAGGTATCATGAATTGGCTATCACCATCGTACTGAGTTTCATTCCATACAGCAGGCCTATTCAATGCTTTTGCGTAAGGGTCAATAAGTAACTTTTGATGATCAAATTTTAACCCCATATTCGGGTGGTTTTCGCCTATTACCCTGTACCCGTACAATTGACCAGCTTGAACATGAGAAAGCTGGCAATGCCAAATTTTGCCTGTTTTTGCCGGCATAACGATAACACTGAGCTGTTCTTCAGTGTTATCGTCAAACAGACACAACTCTACACCATCGGCACTTGGACAATGCACAGCAAAATTACATCCACCCTCCACCATATTGGCACCAAGAGGGTGAGGTTGACCATCTGAAACGCAAAAGTTGGACATTGTTCAGCCCTTAAATAAAATAAATAAACTCGCTAAAGGAGGCAAATTAACCTCGATAGAATAAGGTTGATCATTCCAAGGCTCTGCAACTGACTGCATCTTTTTATCCGTTTTATAAGCGCTACCCCAGTATTTATTGTCATCCGAATTCAAAATAAGTTGGTAAGCGCCTTTATCCTGAACCCCTAACTTAAACTTTTTGTATGCGATAGGTGTGAAGTTAATGAGTACATAAATCTTTTGCTTGTCATTGGTAGACTTGCGCAGCACAGACAAAATACTCTGATCCGCATTGCCATGGTCAATCCATTCAAACCCTTCTTTGTTATGGTCCAATTCGTAAAGTGCGGGATATTTTCGATACGCATGATTTAAATCACGGTATAAGTTTTGAATTCCCTGATGCTTTTTGTACTCAAGTAAATGCCAATTAATCGAACTATCATGATTCCACTCTACGGCTTGACCAATTTCATTACCCATAAAATTAAGCTTTTTACCCGGGTGCGCATACATAAAACCAGCATAGGCACGGAGATTAGCCGCTTGTTGCCACTCGTCGCCAGGCATTTTACGCAATAATGAACCTTTACCATGTACCACTTCATCATGGGAGATAGGCAATACAAAACTTTCATCAAATGCATACACCATAGAAAAGGTGATTTCATTGTGGTGATAACGTCTGTATGAGGGATCTTTAGCAATATAATGTAATGAATCATGCATCCAACCCATATTCCATTTAAAACCAAAACCCAAACCGCCTTCAAATACCGGCCGTGATACTTTTGGAAAAGAAGTCGACTCTTCCGCAATAGTCATCGCATGAGGAAACTTCTCATAGACTTCTTTGTTCATCCATTGCAATAAACTGATAGCCTCATAATTATGGTTACCCCCATCCACATTAGGGATCCATTCCCCCTCTTCACGGGAATAGTCTAGGTATAACATGGATGCCACCGCATCAACTCTTAATCCATCAATATGATATTTATCCACCCAAAATAGCGCATTTGCCACTAGAAACTGACGCACAGTATCTTTGCCAAAGTCGTAGATGCATGAATTCCAATCTGGATGCCACCCCTTGCGTGGGTCTTCGTATTCGTATACGTGAGTACCATCAAATCTAGCTAATCCGTGGCCGTCCTCAGGAAAATGGGCAGGCACCCAATCAATGATCACGCCTATATTATGTTGATGACATTGGTCGACAAAAAATTTGAAATCATCGGGCGTTCCGAATCGACTACTCGGTGCAAACAACCCGACTGGCTGATAGCCCCAAGATCCATCAAAAGGAAACTCAGAAACAGGCAGCATTTCAATGTGGGTGTAACCCATATCTTTAATATAGGGTATTAACTGCTGTGCTAGCTCTCGATAACTTAGATAGGTTTGTTCAGAGTCAGCGGCTGGTCTTTTCCATGAAGCCAAATGTAATTCATAGATACTCATAGGCTGATGATATTTATCTTTCTTAGCTTGTTTTAGCCAAGCCTTGTCTTGCCACTCATATTGTTCGTGGTCATATACGACAGAAGTAT
Organism: uncultured Pseudoalteromonas sp.; assembly: GCA_964564805.1. Classification (GTDB taxonomy): domain Bacteria; phylum Pseudomonadota; class Gammaproteobacteria; order Enterobacterales; family Alteromonadaceae; genus Paraglaciecola. The sequence continues at coordinate 3,346 of CAZMDX010000725.1, forward strand.
GTGAAGGGTATTGCTCTGCGTAGAAACCAACAGGATCTGCTTTGTGAGGTAAGTCATTACCCACAGCATCTTTAATTTGGTATTTATATTTTGCGCCAGCTTCAATGCCCGGTACGACTAAAACCCAATAACCAGAATCGGTTTTTTGCATGGGTAAACATGAGCCATCCCAATAATTAAACTCACCAATTAAAGAAACAGCACTGGCATTGGGCGCAAATACTGCAAAACGTGTTGCTTGAATGGGCGTGGCTAAACCGACATCTAGATCAATAAGTTGTGCACCTAGTTGTTGATAAATGTTTTGTGCGCCGTGCTCAATAAAATGCACAGCGTGATAAGCCTCATCTTGGAATTGATAAGGATCAACAACCTGATAGTGTCCTTGTTTGTTGGCGACTTCAAATGCATAAAATTTCGGTGTTTGCTTCACCTTAAATTCACCACGGAATAAATGACTATTATTAACTTTTTTTAAAGTGCCAATCGGCTTACCCGTCGTTAAGTCAATAACATTAACTTTTTCAGCATTTGGCAACCACGTTGTCACAGTAAATATGTTATTTGAGGGCTGAAAATTAGCACCCAGATGAGTAAAAGGAAATGTACACTTAGCTTGATTTAGTGTTTGTTCTAGCTGCATTTTTTCACCTTATTAAGGGTGGCTCACATAATCAGTGAGCCACAGTCTATTTTACTTGGAGGCGTGTTTCCTTGCCTCTGTTAAATTGGCCGCAAGCTCATTTAATGAACTATCATTAAAAATGTCCTGTAAATTACGCGTTAATTTGCGTCGCCAATTGGGGTACTCATTAAACGTACCAGGAATATTAACTGGTTTATCCATTTCTAACCAATCTTCTAATTGTAGGCTGAGCAGTGCACTTGAACCACTCGCCATATGTAACTGCATTCCAAAGTTTAACGCTTTACTCATCTTTACATTATGCACATCACGACCCAACTCGTCATTAATCGAATGATGGCCATGCAAAGTATCTAAAATGGACTGCTTGTTTTGATGTCTGCTAGCATACAAGGTACTTAAAATATCTTCAGTGGGATATATCCCCAATTCTTTACCTAGCGTCAAGTCATCACAATGCCAGTAACCTGCCAAAGTAGGCATATCGTGGGTAGTTAGTGTAGACATGGATTGTTCTGGGTAGTGAGAAGGTGAGAAAAAACCACCGTCTGGTGCTTGTTCAAAAAAGAATACACGGTAAGAATAAACGCCATTATCTGCTAATTTAGTTCTTATTTCATCTGGTACCGTGCCTAAGTCTTCACCAATGACTAAACTTTGATGTCTGTGACTTTCCAATGCTAAAATAGCCAATAAATCATCCACTGGATAATATACATAGCCACCTTTTTTGGCGTCATCACCTTTTACTACCCACCATAATCTTAATAACGCCATTACATGGTCAATACGCAGTGCGCCTGTAGCTCGCATATTAGCATCAAACATTTCAATAATTGGCTGATATTGTTGTTCAAAAAGTTTTTCAGGATCCATTGGGGGTAATCCCCAATTTTGTCCTAACGGGCCTAATATATCCGGTGGTGCGCCAACACTTGCTTCTGTACAATATAATGCTTTGTTACCCCAAATTTCTGCACTGCCTTCACTGACTCCTACCGCTAAATCTCGGTATAAACCGATTAGCATATTACTTTTTTGTGCCACTTGATTGACCATTTCAAGCTGTAACGCCGCTTGCCATTGGAGCCATAGAAAGAACTTCACTCTTTTAGCATGTTTTTTAGTAAAGGTTTTAACCGCTGGATTATGAAAGTCTGAAAATTCTTTTGGAAAAACAGGCCAGCCACTAAAGGTTTTTTGTTGTGCCGCCAGACTTTCTTGCAGTGCATCGTAAACAGCTAACGTCTGCAGACTATCACCACCATCATTAACAAAGGCTTTAAATACTTTATTTAACTTAGTATTTTTGGATAAGTACTGGCTATTTTGATACTCAAATACTTTTTCTAAAGCATCTAACTTTAGTTTAGTCACTAACTGATAATCGACCAAATCAGCAGCTCTAGCCTTTTGTAACTGTTGCTGAAAACTGACATCGTTAACTACAGCTTGTGTGCTGTCCTGCTGATAACCATCTAGTGTTGTCACATCGATGTAAATAAAGTTTAACCAGCGACGAGAAGAGGGCCCATATGGACTACAAGCATCTGCATTAGCGGGGTACAAAGCATGGATAGGATTGAGCCCAACAAATTGTGCACCTTGTTTGGCTAACTTTTCTACTAAAAATGATAGATCTGAAAAATCGCCGATTCCCCAATTATGGTCGCTTCGCAAACAATACAACTGAACACTCAATCCCCATACTTTTTCACCTTCGGTCAATACCTTAGGCTTAAAACATGAAGACGGTGCAATAATAAGTCGCATACTGCCTAAGACATCGTCATCTATGACAATTGATAAGGTGTGATATCCCAATGGTAATTGCATTGGGATATCGATGAGATACTCTTGAAATTCAATATCTTCAATATGTGCTACATTCGCCAATTGGCCATCAATGGGTACAAATTGATGCTCAAAGACGTCACCCAGTTCAGTACTCACTTTTGCTACATAATCATCTGTCACCAATTCAATCGGGAGACGCACTACAATTTGTAAATGTTCTTCAATACGTAAAACCTGTACCGGGTTTAACACCGATAGCCAGGTCTGATTACTACTATCTTGAACTTGTTTCAGCAACAAATCAGGTTCATCAACCGGATAACCCATTGCAGACAACAACTTGTTTTTTGTCGCAGGCTCTATTCTTGTTGGTCTGCCCCAAGCATCATGGTAGTTAGATTCAATTCCACGATATTCTACTAATTGATCGATTAACGAAGACGTCATAAACACTTTATTCCTATGCAAATTTGACTGTGGCCCATTGACCTTTCACCAATACCTTTTAAACCAGAGGTACATACTTAACCATATTATAGCGCTTAACGTAGCAGAACATTATCAGCTAAAACGCATCGTCGGTGACAATTAAAACGTTTGCAATAACAATGTTTTGTAATTTAATAACATATTAACCTGAATATTTTGCCTTGTTAGGCTATTTAGTCCATAATTCTGTAATAATATTTCAGAAGGTGTTGCCACCTTTCGTAATAACCTTATTTGGACAATTAGTTTAAAAAAGCTTAGAGGATTAATATATGACAATAAAAGTAGGTATCAATGGCTTCGGCCGAATAGGTCGATTTGTATTTCGCGCAGCATGTGAACGTAACGACATTGAAATAGTCGGTATTAACGACCTTTTAGATGCAGATTATATGGCATACATGCTTAAGTATGATTCTACACATGGTAAGTTTAACGGTACTGTTGAGGTAGCTGATGGCCAGTTAATTGTTAATGGTAAAATTGTCCGAGTGACTGCCGAGCGCAACCCTGCAGATTTAGCTTGGGATGCAATTGGTGTTGATGTAGTGGTTGAAGCTACAGGTCTATTTTTGACAGACGAAACAGCACGTAAACATATTTTAGCAGGGGCTAAAAAAGTGGTACTTTCTGCTCCTTCTAAAGACGCGGTACCTATGTTTGTTATGGGTGTAAACCATAATGAGTATGCTGACCAAGATATAGTGTCCAACGCATCATGCACCACGAACTGCCTAGCGCCTTTAGCCAAAGTACTTAATGACAGTTTTGGTATTGTTGATGGATTAATGACAACTGTGCATGCCACTACTGCAACCCAAAAAACGGTTGATAGTCCGTCTTCAAAAGACTGGCGCGGTGGCCGTGGTGCTTCTCAGAACATCATTCCATCTTCTACAGGTGCAGCTAAAGCTGTCGGTAAGGTTATTCCAGAATTAAACGGTAAATTAACGGGTATGGCCTTCCGCGTACCCACTGCTAATGTATCAGTGGTTGATTTAACAGTAAATCTAGCTAAACCCGCTACATACGCACAAATATGTGCAGCCATGAAAGTGGCCTCTGAAGGCGATATGAAGGGTGTAATGGGTTACACCGAAGATGCAGTGGTATCACAAGACTTCATTGGTGATGTTCGTACGTCGATATTTGATGCTACAGCAGGTATCGCATTAACTGACACATTCGTAAAATTGGTTGCTTGGTATGACAACGAAATTGGTTACTCTAATAAAGTATTAGATTTGGTTACTCACATCAGTAAATAATCAACAAAATTCATTAAATGTGTTAAAAAGGCGATTATCTTATTTTAGATAGTCGCCTTTTTTGATCCCTTAACCATTATAGAGTTTCCACATGTTACCAACCGACTCAATCTCAATGATTACTCGTGACAACGTTCAGGTATTACAAATTGATAACCCATTAGCTAAAGCGGAGATATCACTTTTTGGTGGACATCTTTTAAGCTTTATTCCTAAACATGATAATCGTGAACGATTATGGGTCAGTGACAAAGCAATATTCGATGGTAAAAAAGCGATCCGAGGTGGTATACCGATCTGCTGGCCTTGGTTTGGTGAACATACATGCAATACTGACATAGCTTCTCACGGTTATGTTCGGACACAAACATGGCAGATCCTTAATTCCGAAGAAACAGATTTCGGAACAACCATTTCTCTAAAGCCACTCACTAGTGCAGGCGATGGCTTTGTGTATGACGCACAACTCATATTAGAAGTGCATATAGGGCGACAGTTAAATATACAATTACGCACTACAAACCTCGGTGATAAACCTTTAACTTATAACTGTGCTCTGCATACTTATTTTTTCATTTCAAATATCAATCAGTGTGAATTGTTAGGTTTGTCTGAACAATACACAGATAAAAATCGCGGTTATCAAATATTTGATACACCGCAGCCATACCGATTCTTTGAAGAAACAGACAGAGTGCATCTGCAACAGCCAACAAATCTCACCATCATCGACGAACACAGCAAAACTGACATACTTTCTTCAGGTCATGACAGCATTGTGGTATGGAATCCATGGAAAAATAAATCCATCAGTATGGGAGATATGACTGACGATAGTTACCTGACGATGTTATGTGTTGAAACGGCGATTACTCAGGGGCAAAAAGTTTTGCCTGGAGCCACGCATGTGCTTGAACAAGTGGTTAAATAACCTCTTTTGTTAGTTAGGGCATATGCGTTTTATTATTATTTACCGTCCATTAACAGACTATCCATTAATACGCGGTCCATTAATAGACTAACCGTTAATTAGCTAAACTTAATGAGGTGTTGTTTTAAATGCTTTTTTAAGATTTTGTGATGTAACACCACTCGCATAGCCAACTTATAAAAGGCTTATCAAATAAATCCAACAATCAGTATTTCAAGAATAATTAGCTCATAATATAAGACGTCTTTACCCCACAAATACATAATAATAGATGCTTAAGGCATATTTTAAATGAGTCTACGAACAAAATAATCACATCACTTTTCAAACAATAAGCTGCTATTTCAATATTATTAGTCGCAGCAGCATTTTGGTAATGATTGCCACCAGCTTAACAACGAAGTTCCTTTTTCAATCGTTTTTTATGTGCAGGTTACTTAAGCTTTTATGCATTAGAAGATAGCTGCACTGTTGTAATTAAATAGGTGCGTAATTTGATTATTTGTGTACGAGTGTTTAGGACACATGGGTGACAATTTTATATTACAAACATATTAAAAACACTGACGGTAAGCAAAGCCTATTTATCAGGTCTGGCTTTTTTAATTGACTATTGTTGAGCTATAGACCTCACTAGGCTTTAAAAATTGAGACATTATTATGCCATTAATCAACCTTTTGAAGCTCAGGGGATCGGTAGTTAGCTTAATCATGACATCATTAAAAAGCACCGTCTGTATTGACTAACTCGGATAAAAAATGCATGAAATGAAGCTTAGTTTTAATGCTCGAAAAAACCTTAGGCATAACATCAATCCGCTGACCTAATTACTGCTCAAAGTCTAGTTCGTATTGATGGTTTGTAAGGTTATAAAAGATGGATTTTTATAACGTTTGTTAATATTTACCAAGATAATATCGATAAGCAAAATTTTAAATAGTCAGTTTTGGTTAATAAAAAAGGAGCCTTTTGGCTCCTTTTTTTAAAAGTTAAACATGAGTTAACTGATTATTCGTTACCTTCAGCAGGTGCTGCTGGTTTCTCAATCAAATCTTTGATGCTTAAACGTATACGGTTTTGACGATCAATTTCAACGACCTTAACATCTAGGATTTGACCTTCTTCTAAGAAGTCAGATACCTTGTTAACACGTTCGTGAGCGATTTGTGAAATATGCACTAGACCTTCTTTGCCAGGTAAAATTTCAACAAACGCACCGAAATCAACGATACGTGTCACCTTACCTGAATAAGTCTTACCAGATTCAACTTCAGCAGTGACTTGTTCAATCTTAGCAATAGCAATTTGAGCTTTAGCCAGTTCTGTAGCAAAAATCTTAATAGTACCGTCATCTTCAATTTCGATATTACATTCAGATGCCTCAGTAATAGCACGGATCATCGCGCCACCTTTACCGATTACGTCACGAATTTTTTCTTTGTCGACCTGCATTTTATAGATACGTGGAGCGAACTCAGACATTTCTTCACGGTGACCAGAAATCGCTTGATCCATCACACCTAGAATATGCAAACGGGCTTCTTTAGCTTGTTTCAAAGCAACCTGCATGATTTCTTGAGTGATACCTTCGATTTTGATATCCATTTGAAGAGCAGTGATACCACCAGTAGTACCGGCCACTTTAAAGTCCATATCGCCTAAGTGATCTTCATCACCCAATATGTCAGATAGAACAACAAAACTTTCGTCATCTTTCACTAAGCCCATTGCGATACCCGCAACAGAAGCTTTAATAGGCACACCCGCATCCATTAATGCCAAAGACGTACCA
>CAZMDX010000726.1:0-3502 GCA_964564805.1 uncultured Pseudoalteromonas sp.
ACATCACAAGAACTCACCGGCCAGCATCACAGCATGTTTGTTGAGCCTGCCTATAAAATTAGTGATGAGTATCGTCAATTTTGGGAAAAGTTAAACCGGGGTGAATATGAGTCTGCTGAATATAAACGCTTAGGAAAAGGCGGCAAAGAAATCTGGATCCAAGCGTCTTATAATCCCATTATGGACTTAAATGGCAAGCCATTTAAAGTGGTGAAATATGCGACTGAGGTCACTGAGCAAAAGCTACTTAACGCAGACTTCTCAGGGCAAATAGAAGCGATTGGGAAGTCCCAAGCAGTAATTGAATTTAATATGGATGGAAGCATCATCCAAGCAAATGATAATTTTCTCAATACCATGGGATATCGAGCTGATGAGGTAAATAACCAACATCATAGTATGTTTGCTGAAATTGAGTATAAAAATAGTCACGAATATCGCCAATTCTGGGAAACCTTAAATCGTGGCGAATACCAAGCAGCGGAGTACAAAAGGATAGGCAAAGGAGGTAAAGTAGTTTGGATCCAAGCTTCGTACAATCCTATTATGGACCTAAATGGTAAACCATTTAAAGTGGTGAAGTATGCTACTGACATTACCGGTCGTAAAAACGCCATAATTGAAGTTAAACGCGTACTATTATGTTTAGCAGAGGGCGATTTGACGGCTTCTATCGAACAAGAATTTGAAGGCGAATTTAAAGAATTAGGTGATGCCATCAACAGTTTTGTGACTGAATTAAACGGAACGATTTCACAAATTAGTTCTGCAGCAGTAACTATCAACGATGCATCAACAGAAATTGCACAAGGTAATGCTGACCTGTCTAGTCGAACAGAAGAGCAAGCTTCCAGTCTAGAAGAAACCGCTTCCAGTATGGAAGAGTTAACTGGCACGGTGCGATTAAACGCAGAAAATGCGAATCAAGCCAATAGCTTGGCATCTGAAGCGTCAACAGTGGCGATGGAAGGAGGCAATATCATCGCCAAAGTGGTGGATACGATGTCTTCCATTAACGAATCGGCTCGAAAAATATCAGATATTATTGGGGTTATTGATGGTATTGCTTTTCAAACCAATATTCTTGCCCTTAACGCTGCGGTCGAGGCTGCTAGAGCGGGTGAACAAGGAAGAGGTTTTGCTGTGGTCGCTTCTGAAGTGAGAACATTAGCCCAACGTTCTGCTAATGCAGCTAAAGATATTAAAGAACTTATCTCAGATTCTGTTAACAAAGTCGAAAATGGTAATGTATTGGTCAACCAGTCTGGTGAAACCATGGAAAAGGTGGTCACTTCGATTAAACGAGTCAACGACATCATGTCAGAGATTGCCGCTGCTTCATCAGAACAAGCGACTGGGATTGATGAAATAGGAAAAGCTGTGGCCCAGATGGATGATGTGACACAACAAAACGCAGCACTGGTTGAAGAGGCAGCGGCGGCAGCTGAAAGTCTTCAAACTCAAGCTGAACAATTAGCTAACAGAGTATCAGCATTTAAACTGGATGATTCACAAGACAATAACAGAGCACCCACGAAGCAGCCAAGGAGGTTAAGTTACGCTAATACTCAAAAGCGTGAAGCGGCTAAAAGAGAACCCTTAAACCAGAAAAAAATCAAGGTGACATCACCTGAAGAAGATGAGTGGGAGAACTTTTAGGTGTTAGTGTAATTGACACATTTAGAGCAGAGTCGGGAGTTCCTATTTTGTCAGTTAGACTTTGATAATGTACAAAAAATATTGTACAAAAAATCAGGGATCCGTCTAGCTGATAGCAAAGATTCCATGGTGTATAGTCGCCTTGCTAGGCGACTACGGATACTAAAAATAGGAAGTGTCACAGAATACCTTAGATATCTTGAGGCAAATAGTTCCGAAGATCAGCCTTTTATTAATGCTATGACGACTAATTTAACCTCGTTTTTTCGAGAGAAACAGCATTTTCCTATTTTGCGAGATTATCTTGAAAAACATCCTGGTAAGAGACGAATTTGGTGTGCTGCTAGTAGCTCTGGAGAAGAGCCTTATTCAATTGCTATGACTGTAGCTGAGACCTTTGGAAGTTTTATTACACCTGTAGAAATTATTGCATCCGACATCGATAGCGCTGTACTCGACAAGGCAAGAGCAGGTGTTTATAACCTTAATAGTGTGTCTGATTTAAGCCAAGAACAGCTTAAAAAGTTTTTTCATCGCGGAACAGGCATTAATCAGGGTAAAGTAAGAGTTGTTCCTGAGATGCGAAAAATGGTGAGCTTTAAGCAAATTAATCTTACCCACGCCACATGGGATATTAAACCTCAGGTTGATGTTTTATTTTGCCGTAATGTAATGATTTATTTTGATAAAGTCACTCAAATTAAGATCCTCAGTCAGATGGTTAAATTAATGCCTGAGGATGGGCTTTATGTTGCTGGACACTCTGAAACTTTTACTAATGCTGGGCACCTTGTCAAACCTCTTGGAAAAACGCTTTATCGACCTGTGAAGGATAAATAGTAGTGGCGTTTTATAATCAAGATGAGAATCAGAGTTTTGCTCCTAATCGTTATTATGACCGGTATTTACAACATGAAGTAGTCAAAATATTACCGGGGGAGTTTTACGTTACAACTGAAAATACAACTATTGTGACGGTGCTTGGCTCCTGTGTTGCAGTTTGTTTGCGCGATCCCAAGGAAGGTATCGGAGGAATGAATCACTTTTTACTACCAACCGACCACGCCACCTCAATTTCGCCTTTGTCAGAATCTGCTCGTTATGGTGTGTATGCTATGGAACTATTAGTGAACCAGATGTTAAAACTTGGGGCTGATAAACGTAGGTTAGAAGCTAAAGTGTTTGGGGGTGGCAATGTACTGAAAGGCTTTACGGGGGTAAGTGTGGGTGAACGTAATGCCGAATTTATACTGGATCATTTGAATGTTGAAAATATTCCAATATTGGCTCAAGATTTACTTGATATATACCCACGAAAAATCTATTTCTCGCCGAGGACAGGAGAAGTTAAAGTCAAAAAAATTAAAACAATGCACAACAGCACTATTATGGATCGAGAAAGCGAATATAGAATGCGAATTAGACATGCGCCTAAAAGTGGCGAAGTGGATTTATTTTGAGGACGAATGACATGCCGATAAAAGTATTAGTTGTAGATGACTCAGCCCTGATAAGAAGCTTATTAGGTGAGATTGTCAATTCAGAGAAGGACATGTTGTTAGTTGGTGTGGCTCCTGACGCCTATGCGGCAAGAGATCTTGTAAATCGATTTCGACCCGATGTTATAACTTTAGATATTGAGATGCCAAAAGTGGATGGTTTAACTTTTCTTGAAAAGTTAATGAAGGCACACCCTACCCCAGTATTAATGATATCTACCTTAACCGAGCAAGGCGCTAACGCAACTCTCAGAGCTCTTGAGTTGGGAGCCATAGACTATATAGCTAAACCTAGGTTAGGCGTAGCCCAGGGAATTGAAGAATATCGACAATTAATTGTCGAT
>CAZMDX010000727.1:0-4060 GCA_964564805.1 uncultured Pseudoalteromonas sp.
TAAATTTGATAATATTGTGTGTAAACGTGGTGCAAAGAAATAGTTTCGGCTCACTTCTATTTGTGACTGATTATTTTATCGGTGTTGCAACATAAGGCATCATTCACACCTTTGCTCTGCCTAAAGCTGTGAATGCAGAGCCAATAATAACAACAACTGCACCGATATAAGCCCAATAATCTAAGTCGCTAGTGGTGAAATGTTGTGGTAACCAGTTCACTGCTATCAACATGCTTAAAAAAGTAAAAATAGGTGCCACAGCCAATACGGCACTGACCTTAGCAGCCTGCCATATGTTGAGGGCTTCGGTGAATGCACCGTATGCAACTATGGTATTTACACAACAAAACAAAAGCGCTAAAACATGGATCAGCTGCATATCCATCAGCTGAAGCACGTTAGAAAATGGTAACAATACACAAAAACCAATAATATAAATTAACAAAGTTAATTGTTTTGCCGTGAGTACTTTTAACAGAGGTTTTTGCATCAGTGCGTAAGCAGCCCAAGTGGTCGCTGCAAACAAAATAATTAGTACACCCGTAGTAGTTTGACTTAAAGACAAAAACAAATCAGAGAATGTGTCATTAAAAAATAAAATCAATCCAAAAAAAAGCATCAAAGCGCCAAAGATTTCGAGCCGATTTAAACGTTCTTTATAAAACACCACGCCCCCTATCATCAGCATAAAAGGGGCAGTTTGCATCACTATTTGAGCAGTTTCTGGGTTGACATATTCTAAACCTTTTACATTTGAAACATAATTAATTACCAAGAACAAACTGGCAAGCAACAGCCATATGCTTTTATTCCTTGCGAGTGCGGATAATTGTGGCAAATTCTTTCTTTTTAATAATAATAAAAATACAAATATTCCTGCCACAAAAAATCGGTATAAGGTGATAGTGACGGCATCCATTACCTGCAAACTCAGCATCAAAAAAACTGGTAATATCCCCCACAAAATAGCGGTGGTAAGTGATAGAAAAAAACCGTACCAGTGTTTTGTTACTTCTACATTTTTTAGGCTCATAGATTATCCAAATAAGTCTTAACTACCGTTCTAAAAAACCTATTGATTACTGCTAACCAACTGATTTAAATCAAAAGACTTCCGTAATGAGGATGTATTCCACATTAGATTATAACCATGTATACAAATCATGTAAGAGGAAAGTCATGAAAAAAATCGCCGTTTTAACATCCGATGGTGAGGCCACTGATATGAATGCTTCTATTCGTTCAACTGTACACATAGCCAGACATTAAGAACTCGAAGTAAAAGATTTTAAACATGATTATAACGAACCAATTGATTAAGAATTCCAACTACTCGCCTTTCAAATGTAATTAATATCATTCATGGAGGCGGCACCATATTAAAAAGTGGTCATGATGAAAACTTTAACACTGAGCTAGGCGCAAGAACTGCAACTAATAACTGACACGATTGACGTATCGATGCATTGTTAGTGATTGGTGGTAATAGACCGTTTCGTGGCGCTCATCATCTATGCAAATACTACAAAGGGCAAATTATTGGCTTACCTAGCACCATAGACCATGGAATAGGTAGCACAAATACGACCATTGGATATTTTACTGCCATTGAGGCTGCATTGGATGAGATTGATAAAATTCGAGATACCACAGGTGCTTTTGAATGTATTCTTTAATTGAGGTAATGGGCAGAAACGCAGGATCCATGGCTCTAAATACTGCTGTAGTTTGGACTGCTAATAAGGCGATAAGTCCTAGAAAGTTGCAGTATTGTTAACCAAGAGATCCATAACACTATCGAGCATCTGCACGCGGTTTACAATCAACGAAGTATTGCTAGCTGTAACGTTGTAATGATTAAAAACTTGCTACCTAGGGTGTAATAAGCTTGTTAAAAATGCACAGTGTTAAATTCAAATTGAGTATTGGCCCGATACCCTAGGACACCTAAGAAGGAGCGGACCACCGGGGAGTCAAGACAGGATCTTGGCGACTAAACTGATTGCTTATGTGGTTTAACTAGCAGGTTAAAAAAACATCATGGTAGGTAAACACAATAATCAATTGGTTGGTCGCCCGCCCGATTGAAATAAGTTGGCAACAACAAAAACCGTTGAATGAGTATTTATTGAAGATCCAGCAACAGCGATTCAGTTTATAATCTAATCATTTCTTTAACTTGGTCTCGATAACTGCGACTGACTTTTAATTCTGTTCCATTACTCAATATTAAATGATATTCGCCACTGATGTGACTGATCATTTTTTGCACATACTTGATATTAACAATAGCTGAGCGATGAGCTCTAACAAATTTTCTTGGATCAAGCTCTTGCTCCAGTTCCTTCATTGTGCGCCGCATTATATGAGTTTTGCCTGTTGCATGAACACACATATAATCACCCGCTGCATCAATCCACTGAATATCATTTATAGCCACACGTGTAACTTCTGAACCGTCTTTTATTGCCAATATATCAGGATATATATTACTCGTAATGCTTTCACCAGTGGCTAATTTTCGTAAAATATCTTCACAGTCATCCCCAGTAAAATCAGCAACTAAACTAGCAAGTTTTTGATTATTAATATCTTGCTGTTTTTGCTCTAATGTAAAAAGCACTCTATCAATTGCGTCTTTCAGACGTCTTTCATCAACAGGTTTTAAAACATAATCTAAAGCGTGTATGTCGAAAGCTTTGATGGCATAAGAGTCAAAGGCAGTAACAAATACGATCAAAGGAATGGGCTGTTTAAGCTCTTGTAGCTTATTGATGACCTGAAAACCATTCAACCCTGGCATTTGAATATCCAAGAACACCAAGTCGGGACGAACTTGAGGAATAAGTGCCACTGCTTCAATTCCATTTTTACACTCACCAACAATATCGATATTGTCAAACTCAGCCAAACGCAACGACAATCCTTTACGTGCGAGCGGTTCGTCGTCAACAATGACAGTACTAATTCTCATTTTTTTTATCACTTGAGTTCTCACTTATTTCAAATGGTATACGGATATTAACTTTTATTCCCGTTGGATAATTATGGGATATTACAAAAGAATGTCTATTAAGATACAAAGCCTCCAGTCTTTCCTTTATGTTATGCAGGCCCACTCCTCCACTTTTACTGATAGGTAACTGTCCATTTTTAATTTCAGCACCAGGGCCATTATCACTAACATTTAACATCAAATCACGACCAAAAGTTTTAACTGAAATATTGATACACCCGCCATCTTGTAGTTTAGAAATAGCAAACTTGATCGAGTTTTCAATAATAGGCTGTAAAATTAAACTAGGCACAAGGGCACTTTGGGTTTTTTCTTCTATATCCCAAACTACCGTTAAACGGTCTTCAAATCTAACTTCTTCAATATCTAAATACAGCTCTAGTGCTTGAATTTCTTGAATAAGAGGTACTCGTTGTATGGGATCTTTATCAAGAGAATATCGCAAAAAGTCACTAAGACGTGTAACCATAGACTCAGCCGTTTTATTTTCTTTCATCAGAATAAGTGTCGAAATAGCATTCAGTGTGTTGAATAAAAAGTGCGGGTTAAGTTGGTATCTGAGCATTTTGATGTGGGCTTGATGAGCCATCGATGAGGCTTTCAGCACGTTTTGTTTTTCTTTCATTAGCATTTGGTAATTTTTGATACCAAAATAACCACCCGTCCAACATCCAATCATAATAAGAGAATTTAACGTATCTTTAAAATACCAATACCACTCATCTGGACGATAACCTTTTTTGTATATTTCCCAGAGATTCACATTTTTTACAAAAGCCCAAATAAGCGCAGTAACATACAAACTAGCTGCCACCACAGCCAACATTCTAAGAGGACTCATGGTTCTAGCTTTGCGATAAATATAACGAAGTGGAATAGTCAGTAACCACCCAGCATAGGCATTTAACACAATAACAAACAACCAAATGCTGCGCATGTCATTCAAAAATGAAGCAATATAATAGACAATAGCAAATCCACTCCAACCTGCTGTATGAAGTGTCCAAAACAAACGTTCTCGGCTATCGACTAGTTTTTCCCAAT
>CAZMDX010000728.1:0-3015 GCA_964564805.1 uncultured Pseudoalteromonas sp.
CACTGGAAGCTTTAAATTCCCAAGGCTAGGAAGTAATAACCACAACATAACTAACATATATGTCATAAGCAACACACTGAGGTACCAACGACGTTGAAAACCTTGCCACAAAGGTCTAAATAACACAGCGTAGCTAAGCTGTGCTATTAAAAACGCTGCGACTCCAAAGATAAACTTGTCGAGCGCGAGTAATAAGTCACCGCAACTACTAAACACTAGCGCTAGCAATAAAATTGACCGAGTCGAGCTAGCTCCTGTTTTTAGCACTCCAAAGACTAATAAAGCGATAGGAAAGATTTTCAGTAGCCATAAAAAGTCTTCCAGATAAGACAGACTTAGCAAATAAAGTAATACAAAAAACAGAAATGCAATACACATACTTTTAGACATAACGACTCAGTATTGGTGCCGATTAATCAATAGATTATTGATCTAACTTAGACCCTAAGCAACCGCAAAAGAGCGACTTCAATTTAGACAGCTATTGATTTCCAGACAGCATAATTTTTTTAATTTACACAAATGTTTATTCGCATAATGGCATTACGTACCATTTTATAAAGTTAGAAAAAATAGTCTTCACAAATTCTCAGTCATTACCCAATAAATAAGACCTCAACGTAATGATAAGTTTGCATGATTTCTCCCTTATGGATTGCTAAGTTATAGTGTTTTTTCAATTATATATTTTTTAATTACTAAAGGTTTTTATGAATTTTGCAGAATTTGCAGCATCTCGAAAGAGTGTTCGGGGTTTTAAAAGTAAAGCGGTCTCTAAAGAGCTTGTCGATGCAGTAATTAACGCCGCCAAATGGGCACCGTCGTCTTACAATACTCAGACTTGGCGGGTGCATGCAGTAACGGGTGATGTGCTTGATAAAATACGTGAAGACAATACTAAGAATACACTAGCCGGTAAACCACATGTTCGGGATTTTCCATATAAGGAAGATTACGAAGGTGTGCACAGACAACGTCAGATTGACGTTGCAATTCAACTATTTGAAGTAATGGGCATAACCAGAGAAGATAAAGAAAAGCGCATGGAATGGATGATGAGAGGTTTTCGTCAGTTTGATGCCCCAGTATCCCTTGTTTTGACTTATGACAAGTCCTTAGAGCCAGCAGGTATTACTCAGTTTGGATTAGGTTCATTAGCTTATGGCATTGTGCTAGCAGCATGGGATCTTGGATTGGGCTGCGTAATTAATGGCCAAGGTATTATGCAGTCAGATGTTGTTCACAAACATGCACAAATACCAGATAGTGAGGCTATTATGATCTGTATAGCAATGGGATATCCAGATGAAAACTTTGAGGCAAACAATGTGCGTTCTGTGCGCGTCGATAATAAGGACTTTGTAAGTTATCACGGCTTTTAGTTCATCGAAAACTAAATAATGCTTTTACAATTAAATGTTCATTATGTTGCAACCTTTCATATCATACGAATGTTGGTTAAGCGCTGTTAAACGCGTTAACCACATTTATATGATTATTACTCCTAGGTCCAAAATATCAAATAATCTTCATCAAATTAAGAAGTTAACCTGAGCGAAAATCCATGTATACAAACTAAGTTTTAAGTTTTAAGTTTTAAGTTTTAAGTTTTAAGTTTTAAGTTTTAAGTTTTAAGTTTTATAAGAACAATATCTGACTTCCTCCTTATTTTGTCGCGTTTACACTTTATAACCACTGCTAAAAAAATCTGTATAGAATAGGTATTCTTAAACCTTATAAATTAATTATCAGAATTCAATATTTAACAAAGCTTGCTAATTTACAAATGAGTAAGCCGAAGTAATAATATTAAAAAAGCACTGAGAAAAACTTTAATCGCCTAATCAGTCCTTTTCGGCGTTTAAAATTGTTAGCCTTTTATCTATTAGATTATATTGTTAATCGGATGTAGTTCTTTTGAATAAATTTTGCTGTCGGCTCACTAGGGAATCAGACAAATATTTTATGCTTAATATACACACTTGAGGTTATTGTAAATAATGGATTTTTCTAAGCGTTTTTTTAAAAGTGGCGTGATAATTCTCGTTATGAGTATTTCATATGTTTCATCAAGTTTTGCAGGCTGGGAGGCAACTTGGATAGACCGATTCGATGGAAGTAGTGTAAACCTTGATAATTGGACTCCACAAATTCAAGCAAACTATAACAATGAAGTTCAGTGTTACACCGATGATGATAGCACTGTACAACAAAACTATGATGCCTCTGACGGTACCTTAAAAATCATTGCTCGTAGACAAGATATTAGTTGTCCTGGCTTAGGTGGTGAAAGTAAGTCATGGACCTCAGGCCGCTTAAACAGCAAAGACAAAGCAGAATTTTTATATGGACGTATTGAAGCTCGCATTCGTTTTTCTGACCTTAGAGGCGGAACTTGGCCAGCGTTTTGGATGCTTGAAAATAGGATTGCTGAAAACCCTTTCAAAGGTGACAACGACACGGCTAACTGGCCCAACCCTGGAGCAGGTGAAATAGATGTGTGGGAATGGTTTAGTAATGATGGTGATACCTACATTACCAACTTTTTTAATGCAGGTAATTGTGGCTCTGATGTACGGGTCAGTTATCCAGGCGGTGCACCCGATGTTCAGAGCTTTCATACCTATGCGATAGAGTGGACAGCCGACAACATTAAGTTCTTTTTTAATGATGATGTGGTAGTTGAGCAAGATTTATCTAATTGTGCACAATACGAAGAGCCCATGTTTATATTACTTAATGTGGCTATGGGAGGCAATTTAGGCGGAGCTATTGATCCTCAATTGAATATTGCCACTATGGAAGTTGATTATGTTGCCCACTGCGTGCAGTCAGATGTGAATACATTCCAACGATGTAATGAAAATACGCCTTTGATCATTGATGAAGATAATGATGGTGTAAAAACTGACTTAGACCAATGTCCCAATACTCCTGAAGACACTATTGTTGACCAAAATGGTTGCAAACTTGTCACTGAACCACATACAGTAGCACCCGACCCTCAAATACCTG
>CAZMDX010000729.1:0-2176 GCA_964564805.1 uncultured Pseudoalteromonas sp.
GGCAGAACATTTGATTTGGTGCTGCCTTGTAACATGGTGACGGCTGTAGTGGTGCGCGCGCTTGCTGCTGAGCTAGGGCTTTTAAGTAAAGTACTGAGTACCAATGGCTCAAACAACCACAAATTAGCTAGAGGTAAACGTTTAGATAACGGCATCGAATAACCAATGTTATTTAGCATTAAATCAAAAAATTCGAGGCGCGCATCAAATGGATTATTTTCTACATTCACAATAGCACGGGCTAAAATTCCAGCTGCCGTATGTGCTGGTGGTTGTGACGAGTGACCACCCTCACCTTTAACTGTCAGCCTAAAATTTACAATACCTTTTTCGGCTACACCGATTAACGCTATGGGTTGAGTTGTACCGGGAATGATACCGTCAGTAATAACGCCACCTTCGTCTAAAATAAACTCAAACTGGATATTTTGCTCAAGAAAATATTTGGCTATCGCTTTTGCACCCTCACCGCCTACTTCTTCATCGTGACCGAAGGCAAAATAGATGTCTCTTTGTGGTACTTTATTTTGTGTTAAATAACGTTCCATTGATTCCATTAGCGCTAACACACTGACTTTGTCGTCAATAGCACCTCTACCCCAAATTACACCGTCTACCACTTTGCCGCTAAATGGCGGTTGTAGCCATTGGTCCTTGGTTTGTTCATCAACCGGTACGACATCCATATGCCCCATAAAAAGTGCGGGTTTGAGTTGCGCGTTTTGCCCTTTTAGAAGGTAAACCATACTGTAATTATTAAACTTAGTGAGCCGTGTTTTTGCATGCACTAATGGAAAAGACTGCGCTAAATGTTGGTGAAAGGTTTGAAACGTGGCTTGGTCAAGTTTGCTCTTATCGTCATAGGAGATGGTGGGTATTTGCAGCGCTTGACTAAACCTATTTATCACAGCGCTTTCATCTAATGTAATCGGTATTAGAGGCTCAGTTACTTGATACTGATTATTTTCAAAAACAGTGGTCGCTCGAAAAACCACGATAACCAACAACACGACGGCAGCGATGGATAGCAGTATTTTTTTCATGGAATGAGTCACTTATAGTGTTTTATTGGGTAAACTTGACACTAGTATAACCTTTCATCAAAAGTAATAAACTGTTGTCTACCCCCCATTCTGCTTTCTGACTTGGTACTTATTTGGGACTCCACTTGGCTGGTTATCAGCTACCAGTTTGGTGAAGTCGATCCAACACTTTCGGTTGTTTTGGGTATGCTACCGTTGCCATTTGATAAGCAATAGCAAAAAGCTCAATCAAAGTTGATTAAGCTTTTGATTAAGTTCATAACTAGGTTGAGTGACTATTTGCTCTAAAATTTGTACTCTTTCAGTCAGTTGTTGTATGAGCAGATCTTTATCATCCAGCTTTTGTGTGGCTTTTTGTGTTTGCGTAAAAGGGTTACTGCACCGGCCATTTATCCAGTCTGCTAATTGCCAACCTTTTTTATGATCTAACCAACAAACTGTCAGAGAAATTGCGGCAATAGTGGATAATAAAATTGTAACTTTAAGTGGATCCATAAGTTACTCCTGTTTAGTTGGTTGTGTTTGTTGCCAAAGCATTATTTTTTGTATCAATTTTATATGATGGGTCAATATGAGCAGGTACATGTTTTTATCCTTTATAGGTTTGCCGTTAATTCCTTAGTCTTAGTCAGCGAAAAAATATTACAAATATTTGTAATATTTTTATCTGAATGCAGACTACTGTATTGAACCTATAATTTTGACTGTCGTTTTTAGGGAATACTTAACCACTTGAGCAAGGACTTTAGCCAGATTTTACAACAGCATGCCGCCTTATTGGGCCGTGTGGCTGCGACCTATGAAGCAAATTTTCATTTGCGTCAGGAGTTGTTGCAAGAAATCTCTTTGGCCGTGTGGCAGGCGTTAGAAAAATTCGAAGGCAATAGCAGTGTTAAGACTTATGTATTACGTGTCGCTCATAATAAAGCAATTACCCATGTTGCCTATCACGCCAAACAGCCTCGAAACGACTCATATTGTGAAGTTGAGACACCACAGCCAAGTCAGCAGGCTAGTTCTGATGCGCAATTAGCCCAACAACAGCAGATCCAAAGCATGCTTAAAGAAATTAGAAAAATGCCCATACAAACTCGCCAAGTCGTCACCATGTCGATGGAAGGACTGAGTTATAG
>CAZMDX010000730.1:0-3384 GCA_964564805.1 uncultured Pseudoalteromonas sp.
TAGGTGTTATCGCTAAACTTGGCGATATCATTTACCCAGTCCAGCATCTCTTGATGCGTGAGGTCATCAGGTTTATCCGTTTGACGCTTCTAATAACTGCAATAGTTGTGTGTTTGCACGCCCAGTAATGTGCGCGTAAACCATACAGATATTTGTTATTATAAAGGGTAATAAACGAATATTTCACGCTCCATTTCGAGACATTTGACTTGCCCTTTCAAATTACGGATTTCGGCTTGCTCGGGTGTCAGTGTGTCATTACTATGAAAAGCATGACCATCATCATCTTCAGTCTCTTTGAGCCAACACCTAGTATCTGAGGACTGAGACTTTAATACCTAGCCGCTCCTTCTCGACTGAACTTTTACTTTACCTCCAAGGCGATGACATCCAATTAAAATTCTTTTGAATATTGCTTATGTGCTGTCATTGTCTGCCTCCAGTTAAGGCTATTATGTCTCAGCTAGGGGGAGCGTATCGACTCGACCACGTCAGTTCTATTGATGTATGACCACGCAGTCATTTTGTTTTCATCTGTAATATTACATTTCATAAATATCCCAATTAAGCTTTGCCACTGTCAGATGATTTGTGTTTGGTTATCTAAAGTATCGTGTAACGAGGCTTTGTAAATTTAGCTAACTCTGCTCAATTATAATGCGAGCAGAAGTTTATTTTTATTTCTATTTCTATCCGCCTTCTTGCATCTGTAGTTCTTGGTATCTTTAACCCAATAAAATAATTATAGATCCAAGAGAATTCGCAATGGCGTATTAACTGATAATATCTCAGATAAAATATATTTCGTGGGATTGACTGCGCTAACATCAACTTTTAAAAACTACGAATTGCAAGAAATATCATAAGTTGGTTGTTATGTTTGGAGCTACTAATGGTGCTTACTTGCCGGTCAACAGAGTCAGGTTTCTGGTGGCTTGGTTTCAACTCATCCTTGTTATATGGTCTGGTAATCGTGCCTGTTTTAGCTATATTTCTTGATGTTATCTATGGATCCACTTGAAACCCACACCGTTGTTATTTCTGTGTACTACTATTGCATCATGACTTGACTGATAGCTTAGGTTTGGGTTGTAGCAAAATTTAATCGTCACAGATGTAGATCCAAAAATGATAATTTGATTTTGGCATTTTTTAACAAAAATACCGCCTGAACACATATTTTCTGCTTCAAATTCGCCATATTTTTCTTTGCCACGCGATAGTTCAACTCGTTCATTTACTTTTGAACGCTCAGTAAATCGGTTATTCATGAAAACCTCATATTCCTCAATAATTAGACGGTAACGTATGATAAATGTTCAGTGTAGACAAAGATTATAGCTACTCGCAGGAAAAACACTGTACGTCAGTGTGGCCATTGTCTGTAATCCATTGAAATATGGGTCAATATTTTTTGTTTTTAGCAATTAGCTTAATGAATTTATCGATCAATACACTGATCCTTATTGGCGTTGAAAATTACTAAGGTACTGAAGCACTGAGTTACCTAATGGGCAGATATTTGATTTGCAAACCCTAGCTAGACACTGTTGAGGTTGAACTTCCCTATCACGCTTGAGATGGCAGTTAGAACGCTCTTGCTAATGTCTGCTTACTGCAAATATATTAGGACGAGCTTGATTAAAAATAATAACTAATTTTATATTTTTTTGGGAATGACTCACTTGTGTCATGGCAACCGAAGGTATAAGCGTAGTTCTTTGGAACATCACTTGTAATGAGCACAAATAGTACAGTTTATTTTGGTTGGCTTTGAGCATCGTTACTTTCTTATTGCTCGTTAGTATTCAATTTTTAGTGGCTTACAAACTGTTAAACGGTATTTAGGCTGATCAACCTAAGTCGAGGAGAATGAGGATTTCAGATCGAGTGAGTTTGTGGTGGGATGGTTTTTTGAAACAATATATCAGGCCGCTTAAAAACAGCGAAACATACTATTTTAAACAGAATTCTTACTAACTACTAATTCTTTCTAGGCCTTTCCCCATAGGTATTGAGTGAACACTATCAAATAATTTAGAACGCACCAAAGACTCGTTTGAAATCTAAACTCATGTATTTGGTTCTAAAACACTATTTAGTTGCATATATTATTGTTAGCAACCTTTTCTTCCTAAGAGTTCAAATACGAGACTCTTTAACTCTCTTATTTAAAACAACATTAAATTGGATAATGTTAATGGCGAGAGTTCTACATTGTTAGCCTATTGCTAAAATGTTTCTTAGTTGATCTCCCAGTAGTCCGGGCAATATCCCAAGTACGAGTAAACTTGCAGTAATAAGTCCTATCCATATTTTAGTTAAATAAGCGCCAGATGCCTGGCGAATGCCATCCTTTGCAGGGGCAAATAATGTGAAAATAACTCTCAGGTAATAATAGAGTCCTACAGCACTGCCTACCAACATAGCAGCCACTAGCCACCAAGCAGAAAGTTTGATAGCGAGAGTTAACAGATAAAATTTACCAATGAAACCTATAGTAATAGGCATACCAGCGAGTGATAGAAAAGCGATAGTCATAATACTGGCAAGCCAGGGATGTTGCCAAAACAGCCCTTGTAATTGTGGTAATTCGTCTAAGTCTTGTTGATCATCAAGTCTGGATAATAACGTGAGCACCGCAAATATTAATATTGAGGCGACCAGATAGGCCAATAAATAATAACTGGCGCCTTCCAGCACTAAACTATGATCAATGCCCATCGCAATAACAGCTGCTACTAACACATACCCCATATGGGCAATAGCCGAGTATGCCATCAAACGTTTGAGACTTTGTTGTTGCAGGGCCAGCCAGTTACCTAACAGCATGCTAGCAATCGCCATTAAACTTAACATTCGTATCAAGTCTGTCTCAAAGTCAGCAGGAACTTGTAAAATTAATTTTATAAACAATGCAAAAACTGCGGCTTTGGATAAAGTGGTGAGCAATAATGTGGAATTAATCGGCGCCCCTTGATAAACATCAGATGTCCAAAAATGTAACGGGACCAGAGATAATTTGAAGGCAAGCCCAGCTAATACTAAAACAAATCCACTTTTGGCCATCAAGCCCATTGGAGATTGCAACATATCAACTAATATCATCTGTCCGCTGCTGGCATACAATAAGGCAAACCCCATGAGTAAAACACTTGTGGCAGCACCAGACAATAATAGGTATTTCATGGCACCTTCAAGCGCGAGTTTGCGTTCTCGGTTATATGCGAGGATGGCTAACATCGACAAACTCATCAATTCTATACTGAGGATCACACTGCCCACATGACGAGACATCACTAACAACATAGCACCAAGGCAGGAAAGCAGCAGCAGTAGATAAAACTCTTCAGCTACCTCTTTACTGCTTGCACCCATGTATGG
>CAZMDX010000731.1:0-2993 GCA_964564805.1 uncultured Pseudoalteromonas sp.
CAGGTCTAGGCTTTAGGTAAGAGGAAGCGATAGTTCTTATCTATTTTGGAGGCTTTATGACTCAGAAACGAGCCAGTTTGATTAGTTTGTCTGATACTTGTTATTACCATTGTGTATCGCGCTGTGTTCGTCGTTCTTTTTTGTGCGGTATAGATCCCTATTCAGGTCAAAGTTACGAGCATAGGCGGGCTTGGGTAGAAGATAGGTTGTTGTATTTGTCTTCTGTGTTTGCCATTGATATTGCTGCTTATGCCGTGATGAGTAACCATGTTCATATGGTGTTACATGTGGATGTAGATAAGGCTTTGGGGTGGAGTGAAAATATTAAAAAAAATATTAAAAGGACACTCACGGTAAGTTGACTATTTTATGAACAGGTCTAGGCTTTAGGTAAGAGGAAGCGATAGTTCTTATCTATTTTCGGAGGCTTTATGACTCACAAACGAGCCAGTTTAATTAGTTTGGCAAATACCCCTTTTTACCATTGTGTGTCCCGTTGTGTGCGGCGGTCTTTTTTGTGTGGCGTGGATAGTTATTCAGGTCAAAGTTATGAGCATCGCCGTGGTTGGGTAGAACAGCGATTGTTGTTTTTATCTTCAGTATTTTCTATCGATATTTGTGCTTACGCTGTGATGAGTAACCATGTGCACTTGGTGTTACATGTGGATGTAGACAAAGCATCGCAGTGGAGTGATAAACAAGTGTTGGCACTTTGGCATACTTTGTATAAAGGCACGTTGCTGACTCAAAAATTTATGCGCGATGAGCAATTGAGCCAAGGTGAGCTCATTACCCTGTATGAGACCATTGCACGTTACCGCAGTCGCTTGCATGATATCAGCTGGTTTTTGCGTAATTTGAATGAGTATATTGCACGGAAAGCGAATAAAGAGGATGGCTGCACAGGAAGGTTCTGGGAAGGGCGGTTTAAATCTCAAGCACTGCTAGACGAGTCTGCAGTACTGGCCTGTATGGCCTATGTTGACCTTAATCCTATTAGAGCCAAGATGGCTACTACACTCGAAAAATCAGACCATACCAGTATTGCTAAACGTGTTTACGGGCTAAAACATAAAAAAGAACAACCTCAGCAACTGATACCATTTGTGGGTAACCCCAGACAAGATATGCCTAAAGGTATCCCCTTTGCACTCAAAGATTACTGTGAGTTAGTTGATATCACAGGCAGAATAATCAGACACGACAAAGCAGGGCACATTGACCATCAACAGCAACCGATATTACAAAGGTTAGGGTTATCAGACGAGCAGTGGCTGACTCTTACCACCGAATTTGAAAAACATTTTTGTTATGCCGTAGGTGCAGAAATGATGATGCGCCAGTTTAAACAGCACACCGGTCATCAGCGAATACGAGGCATGGGCAAAGCCAAAATCTTGCTACGTTGCGCATAGCCTTGATAAATTTATCAGACTATTTACCTAAATGAACACGTTTTTTAAACGCGCATAACATTCATAAAACTACCTTTTATTCTTCTATATTTCACCAGAATCACTAAGTATCTCCTTAACTAATTTAAGCATGCACTATAAATCTGTTTTGTTATTTTTCTAAAACATTGGCTATGGTTGGTTTGGTAATACTTTGACTAAATTGACCTAGTAATTGGCGAGCCTTGAGTCGATTGAAGGGCAGGCGGTCCAGCTACGATGACCAATAACAGAATTAAAATGAGTGTCCCTATAAGAGTTCGCCCTATAAGAGTTCCACATCTATCGGGTAATACAATTCAGGCCATTCGGGATGCCACAAATAAGGCATGGGCACTAGGAGATGAGTCGTTTATTGAACAGGTTTCCAATAATTTGTCCGGAAGAGCCAAGCCATCACAACAAGGGGGTGATAGAAAGTCCAAGGTGTTTAACGCATCATAAATCAAATGACTTTTACGTTTTTTCAACAAACCTGACCCTGCAGGTTACAGTAACATTTTTGAATTAATTCCGATGGGTGTCTTATTAATTTTTTAATTTTGTTAAACGCAATGGTAATAAGCGGTATCAATAAGGCTGACCTAAGATGAACGAGGCTTGGGCACGAGTGACTCTTTTCTGTTTAAGCTATTTCAATTGGGGTTCTTAAAGCTTAGTGCAGTACAAAAACAGTCAAATTATTATGGGTGGCCGATTTAAGTTTTTTATCTCTTAACTAGAGTGTCCGAATCAATTAAACCTCTTCAGTTTATATATTCTTTTTATTCGAATGATACGTACGTGTATCGCTAATTTTATTTCAAAAAAAAAGTATTAGAATTACCCTGGTCCAATTAATTGAAGGTGTTTAATTATGAAATATATCAGAAAATCCAAATACTAATCCAGAGGTAAAGCTTACTTTGGTTGGTCGCAAAACAAACATAGTTTTTCATTTGACCTGTAATTTGTCGAGAGGCTGTTACTTTTAATAAAAGCGTTTTAATTCCGAACCACTTGATGACACTTAGCATGGATTATAAAATGAAGTTTAAATTTTTAAAGGCTGGTTTAGTCAGCCTACTAGTATTAGTTTCCACAGTCTCGAACGCAGGATTAATTAGTTTCTCGTATGCTAACCTTGAAGGTACATTGTTTGTTGACTGGACACTAGACGACGTATTATTTTCCTATGAGGTTGAGCATGACCAGACCGTGTCAATAACCTCAGAAGGTTTTCAAGGGAGTTACGAAGCAACGACCGGATATTATGACGAAGATGATGGGGGTGGATTTGAGGTGTATATACCACGTCCTTGTGCACTAGCCGGTTATTGTAGCAATAATGTATATAGTGATATATTTAAATTGGATGGTTACGGAGAGCAATTATACGAAGTCATTTCAGGAGGTATGGGTCGTTTCATACCGGGGGCATATATGGTCGATGATGGTGAGGACCCTAAACAGATTATCGGGGAGCTTACGATCGTGAAAGGCAAGCTAGTTGAGGTGCTTGAGCCATCTTCTTTAGCCATTCTAGCATTATCAATAATT
>CAZMDX010000732.1:0-1554 GCA_964564805.1 uncultured Pseudoalteromonas sp.
TACAAGTGTAACGACTCTAGCTTCATTTGCTTTTAAAAAAATTCCTGAAATAACCATGAATATCCCTCTATGGCTGAATTGCCCCTAACGCCCGCATAAACTGCGCAGTGAACTTGGCGGCCTTTTTGCGGCCCTTTGCAAAAAAGACGACAGGTTTACGGAGTCAGATTTAATGCGTTTGTTATGCAATTTCTTATACACTTTTAAGGTAAGCCTCTACTTGTTTCTGACTATTGAGCTCAACGACGTTTACACCTCTAGTATCCTTCTGCTTCAATAATTTAGTATAGTTTTTTCGCTTATGATGATAAGTTTTCACTACCCATAAGATTATTGATTCACGGCTGAAAAAGGTTTGTCTAAACGATTCAATGTTTCCCGCGAATAGCCTCTTTTTAGTCGCAGCTCTCATTATTGAGCGGGTAATTGCACGGTATAGCACTAATCTGAAAGAATGATTCAACCATATGATCGTAGTTACTCGAGGCCACAAAATATCACGAACAATTGAATAGTTTCCATCGACGATCCAAGAGTCCGCCGCAATAGCTTGATTTACTAATTCTCGAAATTCCTCATCAGGCCGCTCTTTCCAATCGGGTAACCAATGTAGTTGGTCTAGTTCGATATATTCAATTTTTGATTTTTTGGCTAATCGCTGAGAAAAAGTGGATTTTCCACTGCAACTTGAACCTATTACCACAGTACGACTCATCTGAACTTCTCTAGCGAAACTTCACTTTGCATAACGCCCAAATAAGCGGCGGACCACTGCTCTTCTCGGCTGTCCGCCTTCATTTGCTTTGTAAGAGTTACGGTTATCATTCAATTTATTCTCCTAGAAAAGATCGCTTTCAATTTTTCCCACATTTTCCGTTCAGCTATATTTACCTTCAGGCATATTTTTACAATACCTCTTGGAACTTGCTCATAAAACATAAATATCCGACGAAAATCATAGCAGGAATTGAGACAACTAAATTTACGAAATTATCGGCAAGTATGGAAAAATCTCTCAACGTCACCATAACAACTGGGTAAGTAAACATTAAAAATATACCGCCTAACATAAACCTCAAAACGAGCCCCACACTAGTATGCTTCTTATAACCATGCATTTGTCAGCCTCAAATTACTATAACACCGTTTTATGCGGTGGGCGCGTGCTCTTCGCGAACATCCGTCTTCAACTTTTTGTTATATATTTTGACCATCGCAGGTTACAAAACGGTCAACACGCAAAGTGATCCGATATTTTTTACCAAATTCGTAGGCGCTAATATTGCCGCATTCACCAGTTTTTTCTTTACCGTCTTCAAATACAACTCGATACTGGTAAACACCATCATTTTGATTTAGAGAATAGTATATTTCGTAAATATTTCCTTGCTCAATAGCATCGAAAACAAGCCGATTGTTAGGTAGTGTAACTTCAACTAATTTAATTCGTTCACCCGAAATATTTTCTACAATAACCCTAGGCATTGCCATAAAATAAGCTTTATAAATGCCCAACATTACTAAAGTTAGGCCTATTAAAATTAACACTACTCG
>CAZMDX010000733.1:0-1526 GCA_964564805.1 uncultured Pseudoalteromonas sp.
TCATCTGCCACAATATAATCACCAGCATATATTGTGACACCGCCACAGTTAATTGGCTGGTTAAATGGAAATATCTGCTTTTTAGCAGCAGGCTTTGGGATAATACCTCTTGCATAAACAGGAAATTTACAATCGCGTATTTCACCTATATCTCTGACCATGCCGTCAATCACCATGGCAACAATGCCACGCTTTTGGGCAACAGCGCAGACATTACCACCAGCACTTGCAAAATCTGGATCTGCTTGCACTACTATGACATCACCAGCGTTAGCGCGATAGATGGCAGCGTGTAAGCTTAAGTGATCACCTACACCACATTTTACAGTAAACGCGGGGCCTGCAACTCTAGGCATTTGCGGCCAAAGTGCACGGATAATAGGGTCGACAAATTGCTGCCGTGAAAGCCCTTCGGAGTATTCACAGCTAGATACAGCTAACAATTCTTCGATATCAGGTTGTTTACTTTTAGACATTAATTGCCACCCATAAATTTCGACGCTAGCTGAAACACCCAGTAAAAACAAATGGCCACTTGTATTAAAAAAAACACAAAACGCACTTGCACTGCCAACACACTAGTGGAAAGTAAATGAGTAATGGATTGCCCCAAACGTGCAGCTAACAATAATAAGGCTAGTCCATTAGTGATTACAGCCGAGTTAGTGGCCAATGCCAACAACATCAAACCACCAATAAAAGCAAAACTCTCTACACAGTTACCCTGTGCTCGCGCTAATTGCTCACCAAAAGCTGGAGAGTTAGAACCATCAGATTTGAAGTCATTCACTGCCTGCTCTTTTTTGGCAACTAATACAGTCCGATAGATGGCTAACCAAACTAATAAAATTAATATCCAAGTGATGTAGCCTAACAGCGAAACAATAGTGTCGTTCATGGGTATCCAATTGCCTGATTAAAATATTAATCTACCTTATCCCACACTTCGTTTTAGACCAACATCAAATTTCACTACCAAGAAAGTTAATCTAGTCTTCGCTCAGCAGTCTGGGAAACAGACTATATATAAAGGGTTAGTCCAGTAACTTACTCACTACTGCCACATTATTGTGCAAGGTTTTGTGTACCGGGCACTTATCAGCAATTTCCAAAAACCTCGCGGCTTGCTGTGTATCGAGTTGCCCGACATAGCTAATATTACGCACTATAGCCTCAATACCAAGCGAGTCACCTTCACAATCATCACAATCTTGCTGATAGTTTCGGGTGTGAGACAATTCTACTTTGATATGTTGCACCGGAAGTTTTTTACGCTTTGCATACATACGCAAGGTCATGGCAGTACAAGCACCTAATCCAGCCAATAGATGTTCATAAGGATCTGGCCCAGTATTTTTACCACCCACATTAACTGGCTCATCAGCTAACCAATAGTGGCTATTAGTACTCACATGTTGGGTAAAGTGGTGGTCTTTTTCTTCCACCAGCACATGCCCCTTAATCACTTTAGCTTTATAGACTTGTGAGTCAGTAGCAATATATCGACTGACCCAAGCCGCGATTAC
>CAZMDX010000734.1:0-3342 GCA_964564805.1 uncultured Pseudoalteromonas sp.
CTAGATAAAATGATGAAGCCGGGAATGGGTACTTACGACAAATTCAAAGAAATGTTCGATAAGTACACTAAAGAAGCGGGCAAAGACCAGTACTTAATCCCTTATTTTATCTCCGCTCATCCTGGCACCGAGGATATGGATATGGTGAATTTGGCATTATGGCTCAAAGAGCGCAACTTTAAGTTAGACCAAGTACAAAACTTCTATCCATCACCTATGGCAAACGCCACCACTATGTATCACACCGGTAAAAATCCGATACATAAAGTGAATCATAAAAGTGAAGAGGTAGAAGTACCTAAAGGTGAAATTCATAGACGTTTACACAGAGCATTTTTGCGTTATCACGATCCGGCCAATTGGCCGATATTGCGTAAAACTCTTAAGGAAATGGGTAAAGCACACCTGATTGGTAATAGTCCTAAATGTTTAGTGCCCGCTGAAAGTCGTAACGAATTAAAAGGTCGTGATCAAAAAGATTTTGCTAAACGTTCAGGCAATAAATCGTTTGCCAAGGGCAAAACTGAGAATGCAGTCAAAGCACAAAAAGGGCTCACTCGTTTTAGTGATAATCAACCTCACAACGAAGCGGCCAAAGCTGAACAAGTGAATCATGGAAAGTCGAGTAGTAAAAAAAGGAAACTTACCAAACCAAACTAATTAACTGAATCGGCACTGGTATAGAGTTTATCCAGCGATAATGATAAGCACACCTCAATATCACGCAATTATATTAATGGATCAGTATTGAGGCGCTTGTTAACTCAACGGGTAGTTTAGCGACCTAAAGTTAATAGGCCCCAGTGTACTACTTTATAAATGAGGTCCCGCCGATGTGAGGGCTTTACCTTCTTCATTATCAGTGAACTTAGTAAAGTTATTGATAAATAGTTCGGCTAGTTGTTTTGCTT
Organism: uncultured Pseudoalteromonas sp.; assembly: GCA_964564805.1. Lineage (GTDB taxonomy): Bacteria > Pseudomonadota > Gammaproteobacteria > Enterobacterales > Alteromonadaceae > Paraglaciecola. Next base: position 912 of record CAZMDX010000734.1, read on the forward strand.
CTTTTTCCCATTCAGATGGATGGGAATATGTGTTGCGAGGATCTAAAATGTGACTATCTACGCCAGACAGTGACGTAGGAAAAGCTAGGTCAAAATAAGGAAGTGTTTCACACTCAGAGTCCTCTACCTCACCACTTAATATTGCGTTAATAATAGCGCGGGTTGCCGCTAAACTGATACGTTTACCCGTGCCATTCCACCCGGTGTTGACTATATATGCGCTTGCACCAGCATCAGACATTCTTTGTTCTAGTACTTCGGCATATTGAGTTGGGTGTAAGCTCAGAAAAGCCTGTCCAAAACAAGATGAAAACGTAGGGGTAGGATGGTTAACACCACGCTCAGTGCCTGCCAATTTTGCTGTAAAACCTGATAAATAATGATACTTAGCTTGTTCGCTGGTTAAACGTGATACTGGCGGAAATACACCAAAGGCATCCGCGGTCAAGAAAATCACTTTTGAAGCATGCCCCGCTTTGCTGACTCCTAATACTCGGTTTTCAATGTGTTCAATTGGATATGATACGCGAGTATTTTCTGTCTTAGAATTATCAAAGTAATCAGGTACATTACCTTTTATAACGACATTTTCTAATAAGGCGTTACGTCTTATGGCGTTATAAATTTCTGGCTCTTTGTTAGCATCCAAATCAATTGTTTTGGCATAACAACCACCTTCAAAATTAAAGATACCATCATCATCCCAGCCATGCTCATCATCACCAATTAATGCCCTTTGTGGGTCGGCCGATAATGTGGTTTTTCCTGTGCCAGATAACCCAAAAAATATAGCCGTATCATTATCTTTACCCACATTAGCCGAGCAATGCATCGACGCGATGCCTTGAAGTGGAAGGAAGTAGTTCATCATTGAGAACATGCCTTTCTTCATTTCACCGCCATACCATGTGCCACCAATCAATTGCATTTTTTCAGTTAAGTTAAATGCGACAAAGGTTTCGGAATTTGTTCCATGTTTTTCGAAGTGTGGATTTGACGTTTTTGAAGCGTTCATCACCACAAAGTCAGGCTCAAAATTATCAAGTTGGTCTTCGGTTGGTCGAATAAACATATTCTTTACAAAGTGCGCTTGCCAAGCAACTTGCATAACAAACCTGACTTTAAGTGCTGTATTTGCATTGGCACCACAAATGGCATCCACTACATACAGCTCGCCATCTGAAAGTTGTTGCTGACTGATTTTTTTTAACGCTTGCCAGGTTTCCAGTGAAATGGGCTTATTGTCGTTGTTATTGTCAGCAGTTTTCCACCAAACAGTGTCTTTGGTTGTATCATCTTTGACTAAAAACTTATCTTTAGGTGAACGCCCTGTATATATTCCGGTGTCAACGTTGACTGCACCTGAATCTGTCACGACGCCCTTTTCATAACCTGTTAAGGCTTCATCAGTTTCAGCCGCAAATAATGTGTCGTAACAAGGGTTATGAATAATGTTACTTATATTTTTGAGCCCAACTGTTTCTAAATGCGCGTAGACTTTATCGAGTCTGATACTTTTTGAAACGCGAGGCTGCTGTTTTTTGATTGTCATAGTTTAATCCAATGGTAATTATCTGAGTATTTTTGCGGCCAAATCATGTGTGTAAAATTTATAATGCTCGTCGTTGTACTGGACTGTTAAATTGGTGCGTTAAGATATTTTTGATTTAAACATAAAAAATAAGGATAAATCATAATAACGATATTATCTTGGCTATAAGCGCTGTGAATAAAAGATTACAAAACATAAATAGATTCACATTTATTAGAAAATTACATATATAAATATAAAAAAAGACGGCGGATAACGTAGTTATCTTCAATAACAATATTTATGCAAAAAATTACATTTCAGTAATAATAAAATAAGTATGTCAATCTTAGGAATAGAATGTAAATGAATAGGGCATTGTGAATTGTGAATGTTGATAACTACCTGTCAAAATATAGTATCAATTTGATAAATTTGTTTATGGTGATGGTATTATATATTGGATACATCATACTTCTTAACGTCAATACACGCTTAAGGCTTCGCTACTGACAATCGGGACGTTAATCTGGTCTACAAAAAAAGAGAGCTCAAGGCTCTCTTTTTCGAAGATCAGTCTGTCGTTACACTTTTTTCACAGCAGGCTTAGCTGCTAACTTGGCAACCGCAGCAGTTAATGCATCAATTTTATCGCTTAACTCTTCAATTTTCTTGTCTGAGTCAGTGTTGTTTAAACCAAGCTTGGTACGAACTGTTTCAATACGAGTTTCAATTTCAGTTTTAGCTGCTACTTTACTCGTCACTTCTTTAACTTTGCCTTTACCTTCAGTTTCAAGCTTTTCACCCTTAACAACTAACTCATCAAACAATTTGTTTGAGTCAGTAGAAAGTGATTCAAAACGACCTTTAACTTCTTCGTAGCCTTTACCGTATGCTCCC
>CAZMDX010000735.1:0-5113 GCA_964564805.1 uncultured Pseudoalteromonas sp.
TATAAAATTAATGAAGTGTTTGAGTCTTTGCAAGGTGAGGGCAGTTATACCGGCTTACCATCTATTTTTGTGCGTTTACAAGGCTGCCCAGTAGGGTGTCCATGGTGTGATACTAAACACACTTGGGTGGTGTCACCTGAATTAAACACCACAAGCGATGTGGTGATGGCTGAGACCGCAGAGTCCAATAGTTGGTTTGAACACACAACGCAACAGCTACTAGAGCTTTTTAATCAACATGGTTATGTGGCTAAGCATATCGTGATCACGGGTGGTGAACCTTGCTTGTATGATTTGACTGAGATCACTACTAGCTTAATAGCAAAAGGTTATTCGGTTCAAATTGAAACCAGCGGTACCTATGAAATTATGGCCCATTGCGATACATGGGTAACTGTTTCACCTAAAGTTAATATGCCAGGAGGTAGGACTGTACTAAGTAGTGCAATGCGTCGTGCAAATGAAATCAAACATCCAATAGCCATGCAAAAACATATCGAAGAGTTAGACGAGGTGTTGGCACTTTTGGGTGACCAGCGTGTACCTAACATTTATTTACAACCCATTAGTCAACAAAAACGGGCGACCGACCTTGCAATCAAAACCTGCATAGCGCGTAATTGGCGCCTGTCGTTACAAACGCATAAATTTATCGGGATCGAGTAACGGTATAAAGAAAGGAATATGTTACCCATTAACGCAGAAAATTTGAGATTTATACGCAGAACTTTAAGTACCTTTGACCCAAGAAATATTGTTAGGTTTTGTTTATTTCCAACCATGATCAGGGATGATAAAATTAGAAAATTATGTGCAGTATCGAAAAATTAAAATGAGCTGTTAGCCTGGGTTTTATGATGAGAATAAACCACTATGTTTTGGCTGCACAACGTCACTTACTCTAAAAACGCGTGATTATTAGATTAAAGTGAAGTGAAGTGATGACAATGAATGATGAACAAACTTAAAAACCTTTTAACTGTGCTGAGTGATCTATGAACAAAATATTAGTTGGTTTTTTTCTACTCTTTAGTGTTAACGCTCAAAGTGCATCTTGGCAAATAACTTTTCCTCGCCCGGCCGAAACGACGTCAACAATTGATGAGTACCCGATCCAACTATTGTCATTGGCGTTAGATCAGACAGGGGTTAATTATCAACTCAAACATTCAGAAAATAGCCTAACTAAGGGAAAGGCTTTAGATAGACTGCATGACAATAGAGAGATAAATATTATTTGGGGTATGACTAATTCCCAACGTGAAAAAGATTTATTGCCCATACGTATTCCAATATTTAAAGGATTGATTGGATGGCGTTTATTGTTGATTAGGCAAGACATGGCTGAGCGTTTTAAATACATTCAGCAACTTGAGCATTTTATTAAACTTTCTCCCTTGCAGGGGCGAGATTGGCCTGATACCAAAATACTGCAATACAACGGTTTTGATGTCATCACAGAAAGAACCAGTAGTGGACTAATGAAAATGCTTAGCAATGCACAAGGAGATTTTTTCCCACGCTCTATTATTGAAGTATGGGAAGAGTTGGCTGAAAACGACGCAGTTAATCGAATTCAGGTTCAGCCGACTCTTGGGATACATTACCCTTCCGCTATTTATTTTTTTGTTAATAAGAGAAGTGTGCCCTTAGCCAATTTGATTGAAAAAGGGTTAGAGAAAGCGATAAAAAATGGCAAGTTTGAAGCGTTATTTTTAGATCATTATAAGGATTATATTGATAGGTCACAGATTGAAAAAAGGAATTTTTATCAATTAGAAAATACTTTTTTACCAGAAAAAACACCTTTAGATAGAAAGGAGTTATGGTTTGACGGGAAAATACACCGTCTTGCTGAGTAATAAAAAAACCAGAGTCTTAAACACTGGTTTTTTTATCTTTATCGTATTTTAGCTTAATTAGTTAATTCGTAACCTAACCTTTACCATGAATGCTCTTCATTGAACGCCCAGATGGGTCAGCATTGTTCTTAAAACTTTCATCCCATTCCAGGGCTTCAACAGTACTACAAGCGATTGACTTGCCTCCTGGCACACACTTTGCTGCAGTTTCTTGTGGAAAGTAACCCTCAAAAATAGTGCGATAAAAGTAACCTTCCTTGGTGTCTGGAGTATTGGTTGGAAATCTAAACTGGGCAGAAGCAAGTTGTTGGTCGTCTATTTTTGTTTCAACGAACTCTTTAATGGAATCAATCCATGAGTAACCGACGCCATCGCCAAATTGTTCTTTTTGACGCCATAGAACTTCAGCAGGTAAATATTCGTTATTATCGAATGCTTTACGTAAAATCCATTTTTCCATCTTACCGTCAAGACACATCTTATCTTGTGGGTTAAGGCGCATGGCTACATCCAAAAATTCTTTATCTAAAAATGGTACGCGCGCTTCCACACCCCAAGCAGAAGTTGATTTATTTGCTCGAGCACAATCAAAAAGATGCAATCGGTCTAACTTACGAACTGTTTCTTCATGGAATTCTTTGGCGTTGGGTGCTTTGTGGAAATACAAATAACCACCGAATATTTCATCGGCACCTTCACCCGATAATACCATTTTAATACCCATCGCTTTTATTTTACGGGTCATCAGATACATTGGGGTTGCGGCTCGGATGGTAGTGGTGTCGTAAGTTTCAAGATGATAAATCACGTCACGTATAGCATCCAAGCCTTCTTGAATAGTAAAGTGAATTTCATGGTGCACGGTTCCTATCATATCAGCGACTTTTCTTGCTGCAATAAGATCCGGTGCACCTTCAAGGCCTACCGCAAATGAATGCAGACGTGGCCACCATGCGTCACTCTGGTCGTCATCCTCAACGCGCTTGGCAACATACTTAGCAGCAATAGCAGAGACTAAAGATGAGTCTAAGCCGCCTGATAATAATACCGCGTAGGGCACATCAGACATAAGGTGAGATTTGACTGCTTTCTCGAAGGCCGTTTTTAAGTCTTCTAAATTGGTTTCGTTGTTTTTAACATTCTCAAAGTCCATCCAGTCGCGCTGATAGTATTTAGTCAGCTCGCCAGTTTGGCTCCACATATAATGTCCAGGAGGAAATTCTTGTACGGTTTTACATACGGGTACTAACGCCTTCATTTCTGATGCCACATACAAATTACCGTGTTCATCATAACCTGTGTAAAGTGGAATAATACCCATGTGGTCACGAGCAATAAGGTAGGCATCTTTTTCTTGATCATATAAAACAAATGCAAACATGCCTTGCAAATCATCTATAAAACTTAGCCCTTTTTGCTGATACAAAGGTAAAATCACTTCACAGTCAGACTTTGTTCTAAAGTCGTAAGGTGTTTCAAGTGTCGCTTCTAATGCTTTGTGATTATAAATCTCGCCATTCACAGCTAACACTTGATTATTATCGCGGCTAATTAGCGGTTGAGCGCCTGTGTCGACGTCGACTATTGCCAAACGTTCATGACATAAAATTGCATTATCATTATTCCAAATCCCTGACCAATCAGGACCCCGATGGCGGAGTAATTTGGAAAGCTCTAACGCTTGCGTTCTAAGTTCTGCTGCATCACTTTTGATACCCAGAATACCGAAAATACCACACATAAAAATAATTCTCTAAATTGCTAGTTATAGGGGCTTGGCTATTCTGTTGAGCCAAGTCTGATATCGCGACGAATTTTGTTATTTTTGTTGGTTCAATCGCTCACTTGAATTTGCCAGCCTGAGCGGAAAATGCAAGAGGAAAGTGTTATTTTCTTACATTTGTTGGCTATTAGTAAGACGAAAGGGTGTTTATGCAGTCAAGTACAGCCCATAGACAAGATTCCTCGCCTATGGTCGTTAAATATAAGAGTTATTATTTAGTTCTTTGAAATTCACTGGTGGTTGCCCATTCAGGCCAATCATCAGATGACAAGAGGTCATACCCGACTTCAAATAATAATTGTGCATCTTGTTGAATACCGGATAAGTCCCAGTTTTCGCGGTATTTATCACACACCTGATGATAGCAACCTGTGACAATCACATTAGTCCGTTTACGGTACTCAGCCGTTGCTTCATCGATAGGCTCTTCACCACCTTTTGCATAAAGTGCTGGCACACCTTGTTTGGCAAAACTGAAATGATCAGAACGATAATAATAACCGGCTTCTGGGCGACCTTCTTGAACTAAATAACGGCCTTGGCGCTTGGCGGCTTTTTCAAGGTAGGTTTCTAACTCAGACTTACCCATACCAATAACTGCCACGTCTTTGGTTTTACCCAGAACACTCATGGCATCCATATTGATATTGGCAACTGTTTTGGCCAAAGGAATGATCGGATGCTCCGAATAATACTTTGAACCTAACAAACCCTGTTCCTCTGCGGTGACCATCAAAAAGGTGCTCGAACGTTTAGGTTTAATAGTTAATTCAGAATAAGCTTTTGCCATAACTAGACCAGCAGCTATACCCGTGGCATTATCATGCGCGCCATTATAAATTTGATCACCATCTTTACCTTCATCTTTACCTAAGTGATCCCAATGTGCAGAAAATATGAGGTGTTCGTCAGGTTTTTCAGAACCGGGTAAAGTAGCAATAACGTTGTAACTGATGGACTTTTTAAAACTATTGTTAACTGTTACTGAGGCATCTAGTCCTAAGCTTTTGTTATAGGGGCCTGATACTGCCTTGGCTTTTTCTTCTTCAAAACTAAGTCCTGCATTAGCAAATACTTTTTGTGCTGACTCAGTGGTTAACCAACCTTCTACTGCCACTCTGTCTGCGTTTCCATTTTTACTTACCAGACCATATTGTGGGCCACTCCAGCTATTAGCCACCACTGTCCAACCGTAAGATGCAGGTTGGGTTTCATGTACAATAATTGCAGCTTTTGCACCTTGACGACTGGCTTCTTCATATTTATAAGTCCAGCGCCCATAATAAGTCATGGTTTTACCTTGAAACTTATCACCTTGTGGGTTCTCAAAGCCGGGATCGTTGACTAAAATAACCACTGTTTTATCTTTTACATCTAGGCCTTGGTAATCATTCCAATCGTATTCAGGTGCATTGACACCATAACCAACAAAGACCACTTCCGAATTCTTTAGTTCGACTTTAGTCTG
>CAZMDX010000736.1:0-2053 GCA_964564805.1 uncultured Pseudoalteromonas sp.
ACTATATGGACTGTAAAAAAGCAAAGCTAGCAAACATTCTGATCTCTTTATTCTTCGCTATAGCTATGATCATTTCTTCATATCTTATTGTGGACAAAGCGCTATCCGAAAAAGTTGTATTTATACTTATAGCTGCTTGGTTAGTACCATTTTTTTATCTTAATAAACAAACCAAGCGCAAGTAAAACATAACAAGGCAATCAAGCAGGACTAAAAACAGTCAGTCATGCTCGTGCTTAGCAGATTTTAGCCAACAATTTTTAACCTCTTATTGAGGTGTTATGTTTAGTTCCGACTATTATGACTAAGCTGAAAGAAATAATTAAAGCGACAGAACAGTTCTACAATATGCATTGGTGCCAGTCAACAGACACTCGTCCCTTTGAGTGGAATAGCAATTGGCACTGTGAGGGCTCTGTGCCTAACCACGAAAAACCTGATGTATATGCATTACTAGAAGAAAACGACGAAGTTATATACATTGGGCTTGGTGCATCTAGGATTGATGGCCACTACAAAGAGCACGGTATTTTTCGGAGGCTATTAGCTCATGCGATAACTACCAACAAAGCAAAAGGTAGAGGCCATTATCAACCGCAAAGAAAATGGTCTGAAGTTGTCGGGGTCGGCGCTGTTGGATTTCATAAAGAATTTTCTTATCTTGCACCTGCCCTCGAAGATTACTTAATAGGTCTTTTTAGTCCAGTCCTTAATACAATCAAGAAAAGGATTTAAAGCGGCTAGCAAAAGTGAACCTGGTGATGGTGTTGTTTGGCCTATTTTAATAAATGCAAATGTCGGTAGGAAAATTTCTGATGGAGACTTAATCCCAAGACAATAATTATCAGTACCTTTTTTAGTCCCAATGGAATAGTTGCCCTAACAAGCTGTTAAAAAAATAGTTCAGATGTGTCCAAATAATTTTTCATAACGTCTATTTTAAGAGGTCATTAATAATAAACCTCTATTAAACTTGATTGAGAGCTACTAGATACCAAGTTATTCGAGGCAAGTGGGATAGGGGACTTAGACCAGCATATAAAATTACTCGCCCAGATAAATTCCTTGGTCTGTTTGTTCGTCAACACGTCATTTTATAACAAGGCGCAGCAAAAGAAACCTTTGGTGATGACTCAGTTGTATCAAACTTTATTCACAAAAAATTTAATCTGTGAATACCATTATTAATTACCTGACACAAAACGGCTTGATGAGTAAAGTAGTGCTGACAAAACCGCCATTCTCATATCAACATGTTGAATGTGTGTTTGGGTTGTTTGATGATGCTTCGGTGGTGAGTTTGCGTAATAAAATTAAATATATAAAGAACAGAGCAATAGGAGAGTAGGCGTTGCAATCGATAGAAACCTATAGCAAAAAAGAAGTGATTCGTGCCGATGAAAAATTAACGTCCGTCTCTTCCTCGATAACACTGAAGAATTCTCACAAGCGATTGATATACTCCCATATTAGCGGTTTACACATGAAGAGCCTCTAGAAAAAGCTTATGAGCTAGAAGAAGAAATAACATATCAAAAAGATAATAAGTCTATTTGTGCTAAACGTTTAAAAAGACATGTTTCTATTGTTAATAAACTTCGCAGATTTGATAAGATGAAACTCCGAAATATGCAAGATATTGGTGGATGTCGAGCAATTGTTGCTAGCATAAAAAAGCTTCGGAAGGTAGAAAGAGAACACAAGAAGAGGCCAGAATTCAAATTCAGAAATAAACAGCTAAAAATAAAGGACCTCGTAGATTCACCCAAAGAGGATGGTTATAGAAGCGTACATTTGATTGGTAAATTTAAAGACGCAATTGGAATCCTTTTTTTAAAGACGTTTCTGAATTATTTGAACTTATAGATAAAATCCATATGTTTGACAGCCTCAGTTCTAAATCTTAATTTGACAGACTGTATAAACAAATCGAAGGTCAAAAAGATGAGATAAAGAAAAGAAAAGAAGAATACTTGAATGCTGCAAAAGAGTAGTCAACGCTTGTAAAAACCTTCAAATAATTGAGAAGCTGGAAGCCTATACAGGCTCTCTC
>CAZMDX010000737.1:0-2856 GCA_964564805.1 uncultured Pseudoalteromonas sp.
CATCCACTACCGGCTTTAGCGAATCAGCTGAGATCGGCTGAACAGGTCTGCCACCTTTATGGGGAACATGCTTTTTCATCTCTTTCCAAATGTCATTGGAAACAGTGATCGCATTACCGTTTAAGTCCATACTAAACGCGGTGATTATATCTGCTTTAGTCCCATAACCAATAGTAGCGCCCAAGGGTTGACCCGCTAACATGTGTGCACCATCAAGCTGCCCATCAATTACTCGGTCTAGTAGTACTTTCCAATTAGCTTGTGCTTCTAACGTTACATAAAGACCTTCTTCTTCGAAGTAGCCTTTTTCATAAGCAACCGCAAGAGGTGCCATATCAGTTAACTTAATAAAACCAAATTTTAACTCTTCTTTTTCTGGCCATCCTGTTTCTTGCGATGATACGTAATTTGCAAAAATTGAACTGCTTAAAATTGTTGATATCACACCTAATCGAAGTGATGTAAGAACTAATTTTAACGAACTCAATAACTTTATATTAGCCATTTTTTACTCCAATTTTAACCAAAAAAAAACCCACAAGAACTTCAGGACACTAAAGTTTTTGTGGGCTACACTGCCTATTTGTAACGATGCAACTTCGCATAATTACAATGATTTATTTAACGCTTGAGGGCGCTTAACGCCTTTTAATTATTAGCAACTTTATTTATTATTATTAGAAGTCGCTGCTTCAGTTAATATACTGCAGCAACAATGCCAACTTAAATTCTTGTTATTTTTCATAAGGTTAGAGAATAACGCTTGTGTTTTTTGAATGTATATATGACCAAAAAAGTGCATCACGCACCACTCAGGTGCTTTAGACATACTTCAATCAACCTGACCGACGGTAGAACTGCACCGCTTGGTCTTCTAACTTAAGACGCATTTGCTGATAGATATCTGGTCTAAATACCTCTTTGACTAAATTAGTAGGTACATCGATATATTTAAGTTGTCCAGCATTAACCATTTGACTAATTAACCATTCACCTCTGATATATTCAGGCGTATTAATAGAACCATTACTGGAATTAGAAAATTGATTATACGAAGGAATAGATCTAGGCGGCATACTAGTATGAGTAAGACAGCTACCAATCAATGACGGAGCAATCACATCAACCGGTGCATCTAAGTACTGGTCTGAACTTAATAAACGTGCAGCTTCAAATCGGTTTGGAATGCTTTCTAACCAAATACAAGCTTGTTTAAGAGCGGCAGTTAAAGCGATAACAGTATTAGGTTTACTTTTTTGAAAACTGGCTAATAATCCTAATACTTTTTCAGGGCTATCTTGCCATATATCAAATGATGTCAATGCAGTTAAGCCAATTCCTGCGCGAACAGCTTTGGCATTCCAAGGTCCACCCACACAACAACCATCGATTTCTCCACTTTGAAGAAAGGCAACCATATTGACGGGAGGTACTACCAAAATATCCAAGTCTTTTTCTGAAATATTCGCTGAGGCTAACCAATCTCTGAGTTGATAATAATGACAACTATAAGGAAACACAGTGGCAAATCTGAGCTTGGGTCTGTCTTGTTTTTTACGCACACTGATCACTTTTTCTAATAAATATGCAGCGAGAGGCAATGTCACATGGGCAAGGTTATTTTCTTGCAAAATCTCTTGATGTAACTTTTCAGACAAGGTGATGGCGTTACCATTAAGGCTCAGTACCAAAGGAGTTATCACTTTTACCTTGGCACAACCTAAACCTAAAGAACTTGCTAGAGGCATAGGCGCTAACATTTGTGCAGCATCTAACAACCCAGCGTGTAATTTATCTCTAAGGGTCGCCCACGAATTTTGTTTTTGTAGTTTTACATTCAAACCCCACTGGCTAAAAAACCCCATTTCTTTAGCCACAATTAAAGGGGCCGAGTCCGTCAATGGAATAAAGCCTAAGGTAAGGTCTGTTTGTTCAGGTTCGATCATAATTTTTGTCTCACAATAAATGGCTTTATGTGCATCAACGTTGTCACCACTAATCTTAAATTAGTTTGTTAAAAAATCGTTCATACTTTTGCCTGTGTAATTAGTTAATAATTTAAATAGTGTCTAAAAAAGAAATAAGAGTCTTCGATACATCATCTAATTTTTGCCCCGTATCCATGGCTGTTTTTCTCATAGCTTTAAAAGCATCGTCTTCCGACAGGTTCTTTTTTTTCATTAGTAATCGTTTAGCTTTATCTATCAGATTACGCGAAGCTAATTGGTGTTTAGTGTCGCTTAATTCTACTTTTAATTTTTGAAATTCACGAAAGCGAGCTACTGCAGCATCCAAAATCGGTTTGACACTATCAGCTTGTAAATCACCCACGACGTATGCACTAACCCCAGATTCAATATATTGATTAATGGTGTCAGTATCTTTTTCGCCAGAAAACATTACTACTGGCTTAGGATTGAAATGAGAAATAGTGCTTAGACTATCTAAAATATCGCGGTTAGGCGACTCTATATCAATGACAATAATATCCGGTTGAATTTCATCCACCTGTTTTAGTAGTGACAGATTTGGACTGGCTAAATGACTTATTTTGTAGCGAGAATTATTTAAAGCCGAGGACAAAAACTCCGCTCTTTGGTGGTTTTCATCAATCAACAAAATACATAATTCTGGCATTACGTTTTTTTGTTCTTTAGATAAGGCGGTATGTTCCAATTTATCTTTCCTAGCTAAAGTAATACTCTTTAATAACAATCTTTAGCAATGCATGAGCCAGATTAATTACTTATACATATCAAGCAGTTAAAAATAAACATGTAAATAAGATGTTTAAAAAAAGTCTTAAAGTGTGCAAACGCACTGGGTTGGTGCTTGTGATGGCAAACTAAATAAAAT
>CAZMDX010000738.1:0-4465 GCA_964564805.1 uncultured Pseudoalteromonas sp.
TTAGTTAAATCTTTCAACAAGTCATAATGATGGAAATTAATAACAAATCCCTATCTTTATTCAATTATATTAGTGACACCAATAAATCAAATGAGGTGCTTCAAACACTCGCCAAAAGTAATGATAGAGATGTTGGAGCTGGACTCCAAGTACTTGAAAATGGATTAGACAAGGGGCAGTTTGAAGAGACATTAAAGCTATTAGAAAAAGATGAAATTGACATTGACCTCAACCTCGTTGGCAATTATCAGCAGTTCAATCAACAAAAATTAGATCGAGAAATATCTCAGTTAGCAAAAAACTTTGACCTTTCATCTGAAGTAACGGCAACACTGCAAGAAAATAAATTGGTGTTGGAAGGGGATAATAAGAACGTTAAAGCGCTGCAGCAATACCTTGATAAGGACATCCGCCTTAACACTCTTGTGCAACAAACTGGGAAATTGTCACAGTTTGTCGAATGGGGCGAAGCAAAACAGCAAGCGGCACAGTTTAAGTCCGAGGATATGCCAGAAGAACAACTGCTGGACTTTTTAAAGGATGCCAGGTCAGTGGTGACACAAAATAACCAGTTTATTATGTCTGAGAAAGGTTCCTCGTTCTCCTCTCAAGGCTACACTAAATTCTTGATTGATAAATATGTACAAGATAGGTAGAAAAGTGCGAGAGATGTATGAATAAGACATTTCCGCTAATTGTTTAATACTCTAGCCTTCCCATCCCATTTTTTGAATCCTTATATTCATATTAAATGTTAAGTGTTTTATACCCCTTATCGTTGTGCTTATAAAGTTGTGTTTCTTTGAAATGTGAATGGGTGATTAAACGCCATTGTTGCTTTAGAAATGGTCAAATACTCCGTCTTTCATCTTCTAAAGTGATACAAATTTGTACCAAGCGACAAGATATGTCGCTTTAACCAAACATTGCTGTAATTAATTCTTTATTATGCGTTTATCGATTAATTAGGATGCCAATTGTTCAGGCTCTTAACAACCTGCACTTTGGTTAAGGGAATGAAACTGTTGTATGTGTTCTTTTACTTGTTTATTAAGCATTGCTTGCCAAGCTGCTGGCATTACCTTCATTATTTGTGTTTTTAAACGTCGGCTTGATTGTGTTTTTACGTTGTTAACAAGGCAATATGCTTGTGTCCATAAATAAGATTTTGCGAGCAACTCAGCGTTATCGTTCCGGGTGAACTCACGCCAATATAAAGCTGCAGTGGGTAAATAAGCGTCTTTAAAACCTTGGCTGGCTGCAGTTTCGTACCACTTTAATGCTTGTCTCACGTCAACTTCTACACCTATTCCACGGTCATAATACAAGGCTAATAGGTATGCTGACTCAGGATTTTTTTTATTGGCTAGATGATCCAGCCACTTATAAGCTTGTTGGTAATCTTGCGCTAAATAATCACCGTAAAAGAACCACTTTGCTAACTTTTGTTGTGCGTTGATAGCGCCTAACTCTGCACCTTTAGCGCATAATCTAATGCCTTTTTCGATGTTATTAGGAATGTGTTCGTTTTCAAGCAATAACATCCCAGCTTCACAATATGCGCCGTGAACTCCTTGCTCATAGGCTTTTTTATACCAAAAGAGCGCTTGGTTTTTATCTTGTTCAAGCCCCGTGCCTTGCTGATAACATCGTCCAAGTTGTTGCATAGCTCCTGGCATATTGCTTTGCGCCGCTTTGTAATACCAGACACAAGCTGTAGCTCTTTGTTTGTCGACACCCCAGCCTGAGTCGTAAAATAATGCGACGTTAAATTGAGCCAGTCCGTTGCCCAGCTCAGCATGAGTTTCAAATGCTTGCAAAGCCGCTTTATATTCTTTGTTGTTGAGCAAGTCTTGGGCTTTTTTAAGTGGTTTTGCCCAGTCAGACGATTCTTGGGCCAGCAATAATGTGCTAAATGGTAAGAAAAAGGCTATGCAAAAAAGGTGAGAGTAGGACCATCTGGTTATTTTATTTTTCTTCATAAATTTAATCAATTTTGTGGTGGCAGCCAATCATTGGCGTTTAGCCATTTATTTTTAAGTAGAAAAGCATGAATTTTTACCAAACCAATAAGACGTTTAGCGGTTGTCGAGACAAAATTAATCCTGTGTTAATTTTGTCTGTATGCAGCGTTAGCATGTATCTGCGAGTTCTCAATTCTAAACGCTCAACTGACATAAATATCACACACACAATCCATTTAAAGATTAGATAGTATGTGTGAACATTACCCGAATGGAAGTGACATTAAGCCCAGTTTGTTAACTACGCGAGGGGAATATTCCCTGCAAACTTATTAGCCAAGTTACACCTAAGTATGGGTTGCGGATGCTAAATGATTGGCTGCTACCGGCTTGATTAATGGTGATAGTGGCCTCGCTGGTCACTGTTGCATCAATACTAAGTTCTATAGCGCTGGTACTCATATCCACATTAGGTGCGCCCGTATTATAAATATTTTCACGATTCGGGCTGTTAGCCAGAACTGCACCAGTTGGACTATTAGTAGAAGAGCGAGAAGCCAGTGCACGCAAAGTGGCTACGCTAGCTGACGTATCAACAGAATTCTCAATTGAGATGCTGGCTGTATGGTTATGTTGCGGCATTTGTTGAGCAGTCAACGTGTGAGATTCTGCCCCACCACGTTGGCCCAATCTAATACTTTGTAAACCGGGCCCACTACCTGCTCCAATGGCAGCTCTGCCACGCAAGTCGGGTAATCCAAAAGTAGTACGTCCATCACCGCCATAAGTGGTGCCCAATAGTGAGAAAAGGGCAGTATTTTGAGATATTGGGATTAATTGCCCTTCTGTTTTGGCCCAACCACGAATAGCGAAATTGCCGCCAAAAGCGCACATTGCAGCGATGTAAGAGTCAGTTGAGCAAGCCATGGCTTTAGTGGGTATCACTAAGCTGGCTGATAATGCACCGACTACGGCTGCGCTTTTAATTAATTTGTATGGATTCACAATTATCTTTCCTAATTGTTGTTGATATTCATTATTAAAGGATAAAAAGGAGGGCTACCTCCCAGACATTTATCTACGAATTCGTCTTGCTGTCAAAAGAACCAAACCAGTTAAGAATAAAAGTGGGGTATTAGGTGCAGGCACATCGATTGGAGGAGGTGGAGATGATCCAGAGACAGCCGAGACATAAATAAACGAGTCGTTAACTCCAGTTATAAAACCCTGTGAATCAAATGTTTCACCGTCTATCTTGATTTCGCCGGTAAACGTAGCTATTTGGCCGGCTAAAACTACAATATCGAAAGTAAACAAGCCACTATCTGATTCAGAACCTCCGTTATTACCTGTAGCCAAGCCATTTTTTTCGTTGCCATTATCTGTGTCTGAAGTGAGATCAGAAAAGAAAAACTCACCTGGATTTTCCAATATCAAACGGTTATCAATAAACGCATCAACGGTGCTATCTACTGAGGTGTTATAGTTTATAGCAAATGAAATTGTATAATCCTCGGTTAATGAAGCGTTACTCAGTGCAAAGTTGTAATCAAATATAAAGGCTTCGATACTGCCAATACCTTCACTGGACACTGATGCATTTAGGCCAATACCGTCATTGATGTCAGTTAATTGACCACCGTGAGGATTGCTGCCCGTTACCGCAACATTGTTAACTGTTGAGGTGCTTGATGTACCACCTAATATGCTTTCCATGATCGCCGTTTGAGTGGCATCACCTATGGCGGGTAAACTGCCGGTTGAAGGATTATCATCAAAGGATACTTCACCTGTTATGGTGAGGTCAGAGGTAATGGTAACGGCAGAAGCCGAAGAGGCCATAAGTAGTGCAAATGTAGCTATTGAAATCTTTTTGGTCAGTTTTTTCACAATTAATCCTTTTATCGATTGGCTTACTAGTTGAAGATAATAAAATTTTGCATAAAACAAGCCAGCTTTAAATTAAGCCTTAATTTCAATGGTTTATATAAATTCAATGAATATATTTCAGCCATTATTGTAAATAAATCTGACATTTTATTGCATAATTGTGAATCATATGTAAATAAAATTGACATTTGGTTCTTAAATTTTAATGAAACATGCCGTTTTCACGTCGTTTGATATGATGTGTAGAAATAATCTATAAATTAGTTTTTAATATTGAGAGGAAAAATAAAATTTTTAATCGGCTCGCATAATGAAATGCTTTTAAACAATAGTGCTTTCATGTTGTTTTAATGTCTTTTTTTAACACCCAATACTTATAACCCTGTTTCACTCAAAGTAACAAGTTAAAACTGCCCATATAATAAACATTGTTCTGTTTGTTACTATTAACACTGGGGGTAGAGGGAAAAATATTAGTGTCAAAATTTTTTTAAAACAAAAATAATGCTAAATGTATTAATTATTTTTCCACCATTTCTCTTTTTGCACATGAAGCTGCGCCTTTCTGAAGTGGGCGAGTGTAGTCTTACGGTCTTGTTGATTTAGAAACT
>CAZMDX010000739.1:0-1891 GCA_964564805.1 uncultured Pseudoalteromonas sp.
CGATCCAAGGCAGTAATTCCATATCAGCATCTTCATCTCGCAACGTCATGGTGACTTGCTTAAGCTGCTTTTTATCCATATGAGTTAACAATCGACAGATAAAGTCACCAATCAAATCAACCCGTAATGTCCAACTTGCACGAAAATATCCCATTACCCACGCCATATTAGGCACATCGGTAAACATCATGCCGCGATATCCCACTTTTTCTGAGAAATCGACAATTTTGCCATCAACTGAGAATTCAATGCCGCCTAATACCGAAAGGTTAAATCCGGTCGCTGAAATAATGATGTCAGCATCAAGTTGCTCGCCCGATTGAAGCGCAATGCCGGTTTCATTAAAACACTCAATTTGATCGGTTTTTACGTCGACTTTACCTGAGCGAATACCCGCAAAAATATCGCCGTCAGGCACAAGTGCTATGCGCTGTCTCCACGGTGCATACTTAGGGGTAAAGTGTTTTTCCACATCAAAATCATCTTCCAATAGTGCTGCTACCCCATCAATCAAGGCTTTTTTGACTTCATTTGGATATTCAGTAGACAGCTTAATAAAACCGGCCTGTTCTTGAAGTAACTGCTTGCGAGTTATTTCGTGTATCCATGCATCGTCAACCCCGATATCACGTAATTGATCCGTTAATGGGTTGTTGTTTGGCCTTGGAATAAAATAGGTTGGAGAACGCTGAAGCAATGTCACATGTTCGCAATCTTCAGCTATATTAGGCGCTAAAGTGGCAGCAGTAGCTCCGGAACCGATGATGACCACTTTTTTGTCCTTGTAATTTAAATCCTTTGGCCAATCCTGGGGATGTACAAGCAAGCCTTCATAATCGTCTCTACCATTCCAATCAGGGGTATAACCTTTTTCGTGATTATAATACCCTTGGCACATCCATAAAAAGTGTGCGGTAATGAGAATGGTTTCTTTGCTGTTTTTTTTAAATGCAGTAATGGTCCAAAGCTGACTGCCACTGTCCCAACTAGCACCCAGCACATGATGGTTGTAGCGAATGTGCTGACTGATGTGATTATCATCGATGACTTCGCGCATGTAATTCAAAATTTCAACACCTTTGGCAATCGGAGATCCAGTCCAAGGTTTAAATCGATAGCCAAAAGTAAATAAGTCACTGTCCGAACGAACGCCAGGATAGTTATGGGTGAGCCAAGTACCGCCGAAACTCTCCATGCCATCCAGCACACAAAAACTTTTTTCTGGCAGTTGTGTTTTCAAGTGGTAAGCAGAGCCTATTCCTGATAAACCTGCACCGACTACCAGTACGTCAAAATGTTCGATGTTATCGACACTTTTCTTAACCGCATTCATAAAACCACCTCATTCTTTAATCTATTCTTCTAATATTATTTTAGTAGCCGAGCCTTGGAAGCCGCGCTCTACATGCCAATACTGGAGTATTGATAAATTACAGCTAAAAGCAGAGGCTAGCTGTCTCCTAGGTGACAATTTTGATGCCTGTTTTACAAAAACCTTTATTCGTTTTTGAGCTGTGTTTTAGCTTTTAATGCCAATATATTTTTGACCAAGTATTTCTGACCGGTCAAAATCAAAATACCTTCGTCTTCAAATTCTTTCACTATCTTGTTCACTCTTTGTCGCGAACCTCGAGACAGTTCAGCCAATTCTTGCTGAGTCATTTTCTTATCAATCAAAATACCTTCATTAGTTTGTATCCCATAATGTTGGGCAAACCATTGCAACCTTCCAGCTAATCTAGCACCAAGGGGGTAGAACAACATGCCACCCAACAATTCACACATTTGTAAGGTTTTTTCGGCTTGGGCTAAAAACAAATTTTGATAAATAACAGGGTGTTCTTCAGCCAGTGTTTTGACGACTCGTTTGGGTATTTGAATGATGCTTGAG
>CAZMDX010000740.1:0-3861 GCA_964564805.1 uncultured Pseudoalteromonas sp.
TTATTACTTCCTAGCCTTGGAAATTTAAAGCTTCCAGTGATGGCCTATTTAATGGCTATTACAATAATGGGATTCATGGCGATACAGTCATCATTACCTATACGTTGGGCAGTATTAGGCGCTATTTTATTTATTATCTCCGATTCACTGATAGCCATTAATAAATTTATTTTTCCATTTCCTTACGAAAGCTACTGGATAATGAGTACCTATTACGCGGCACAATTTATGTTGGTAACCGGTTTCATTCACTCAGTAAAACAAAGCTAAGATTATTAATACTGAGCTAAATTGTGAGTCGAAACCATCTCGTCAATTATTAGGTTTTAGATTTGGTTAATTATTTACAGTATTTTATAGTTTACTTATCAAATCTTTTAGCTGATATATGGTATCGATTGTTCTCCTAATATCAATTATTACAACGTTGCGGACATAAGTGTTGTTTCAAAAATCAACGCACAAATACCAAAAAACTGTCATACACGCTTGTTGGTTTTCTTCATTCTTGGGGTGGATTTTGAAACGTTATTTCGTGACAGTATTTTAAGGTGTTTTGGCCAATTCAGAAAAGTGATCACCTCATTTATAAACAATTATGACCCTTTAATCCAAATGCATTAGATGAACTGTATTCAAAATTTAATCGCTTTTTTTAATTCACTTTCTAGAAAAAAATATACTTCGTTTACGCAATATATTTTATATGCTCTAGCTTAAAAGGTTTAGCAAGGTGCTCACAATGTTTTGCAAGTCGATTTAGGTTTCTGTTTTACAACTGTATGAACTACTGTATATAATAGTCGTATTATTTGTTATTAGTATTATCTATGCCCAAATTTCTTAGGGAATTACCAGAAAAATATTACCTTGATCACTTTAATGAATTTGTTCATTTTATTTCTCAACAATGTGCTGAGCTTTTAGACAAAGAACATCAAGAATTTGTGAGTTGTTATCAACATTTAAGTCATGATTCACAGTGTATGTTTGTTAGAGTGATCAATCGTCAAAGTCGTTTTATCAATCTAAACAAGATGATTTATCAAGAAATCAATGATGGCCCTCACCAGCTAATGACGCTGGAAAAAGTGGGGTTACTGAGCAAATTAAGCCTCAATGATGTCAACGCTTGGTTGCAAGAGTTAACTAAAATTCAATTGCTTGATATTTTTAATCAGTATGGCGTCACTAGGGTGAATAAGAGTGCGGCCAAACCAATCCTATTTGAACAACTGATACAATCTTGCTCGAATAACCAATGTCTTTCATCAGCGCTTGCTCAACAATTTTTAATCAAGAATTTTGAGCATTGTTTAGCTTATTTATTATTTTTATTTTTTGGTGATACCAGTAGTGGTTTAGATAAGTTTTCGATGCGTGATCTTGGAGTATTAAAAACACGTGCAAATAGTCCAAAACCCATTGCAAGATTTGATAACTTGGAACAGGCTCAGAGTGTTTTTTATTATAGCTATAAGCTTGGGCAACTCAATTGTAATGAACTGGACGTACAAGAATATGTAGTGAACAACTTTGGAACTGAGAAACATCCTGAACCTGCAATCAACTGTGCGCAATCTAAACAACTTAAAGATGAATTTTTTTATCTCTTAGGTAAACAACTATTGCTCGAGGATCCTGTGTTGGCATTGGATTACCTTTGTGCATCCTCGCATCATAAAGCGCAAGAAAAATGGTTAAGAGAACTTTATAAGTTAGGCGAAAAAGACAAAGTTAAAATACAATTAGAAAACATTATTGATAACTCTTTAGATGATACATTGTTACTTTTCGCTGAGGACTTTTATGAACGCAAGTTTCATCAAGTAAAAGTTAGTAAATTAACTCAAAAATTGCGAAATGACAGTTATGGCATAGTTATAGATGAAATACATAAAGATCAAGTAGAAAAGGGTGTTAAATATTATTATCAAAATTTAGGAGCTACTGCTTTAAGGACTGAAAACCGTCTGTTTAACGCCTTGTTTGGCCTAACATTTTGGCAGGAGTTGTTTAATCAGCAACTCGATTCTATAGCAACAGAGTTTGACCGTAGACCAAAAGTAGTCAAAGAAAACACGATTTATGAAATGTTAGGAGAGGCTATAGAGCAGCGGCTAATGATGTTTACTAAGCCTCAACATGCGATTGCCTATCTTACAAAAATAGCTGCCCAGTATTATGGCCAACCAAATGGAATGTTTCGTTGGAATACCCAAATTGTACAGATTATATCAATTTTTTTAAACGCTGCTCCAACAGAGTCTGTTGTGGCTCATCTAAGAGCGATGGCTAAAAATCACCACGGTCTAAACGATGGTTATCCAGACTTGATGATTATAGAAAATGGTCAACTGCGATTTGAAGAGGTCAAAGCTCCGGGAGATAGCATTAGACCAAATCAGTACGTTAGCATGAACGCATTACAATGCGCTGGGTTTGATGTCCGAATTTGTAGAGTTAAATGGTTTGTCGACCCTATGCAGACTTATGTGGTGGTGGATGTCGAAACTACTGGTGGTAGACAACCACAACATCGCATCACTGAAATTGGTGCAGTAAAAATGATTAATGGTGAAATAGTCGATACTTGGAGTAGTCTGATTAACCCACAAAGACATATTTCAAAGTTTATTACTAAATTCACGGGCATAAGTAACAGTATGGTAAAAGATGCACCTTTATTCAGCGAAGTAGCTGATAGCCTTAGTGAGTTTATGCAAAACTGTGTATTTGTAGCTCATAATGTCAATTTTGACTACGGATTTTTTAAACAAGAATATCAACGTATTGATCGTTACTTTAAAATGCCTAAGTTATGTACGGTAAGAGAAACAAGAAAATACTTCCCTGGACTTAAGTCATATTCTTTGGGCAATTTATGTGCAAATTTTGACATACCATTGGAGAGTCACCACCGAGCATTATGTGATGCCGAGGCTGCAGCGGTGCTCTTAAAAATGATACATCAGAAAAAGCTCGACCTGTAAAATTGGACAAATAGTTACAAATAAACAAACGCTGTAATTTACTTAATAAGTTATTGTTCACAGATTAATATTATTAAATTTTCCGATTATAATGCAAGATATTTTTCTTACATTGACATGTATGTATTATGGAGCAATCTTACTCGTTATTGTTAAACTGGAACATCAGTTTAGGCATCTATTAGCAGCAAGGTCTTAAGTTTTTTATTGCTAAGTGCAGCTTGTTATATGATCCAACCTTTTATTATTGAACTGCCGGTTTATCAAAAACTGATAGGTATTACAGCAATGGCGACTCCAGCACTGTTGTAGATGTTTACTACGGCGTTATTTCAATCAGGCAAGAAGACTCGGACGCTCCATATGTGGCATTATTAAGGTTTATTTATATGTTTAGGGTAGGGAACCTACAAACTCTTGTAAAATTATCCGCGTTAGAAGTTTCAATTGTACATATACCATATCATACGAGTTCAGGCGCTTTAGCCCTGTTGAGTTTGTTAGATACATTTCGTTACTGGCAGTCAGACTGGGTTGAATGCCGACGGTTTTTGCGTGGTGGCTTAGCTATAGCGTTCGGTGCATTTGTCTTATTTATTGTGGTAATTGAATTTAAGAACGGTCTTGGAGAACTTCCTATGGCTCTAAACTATGTGAATATCACCATCATCAGTATATTTTCCATGGTAGTTGGCCATAGTATTTTAGTTTCAGATCCAAATATTATAATGGAGTCGTTAGGCCAGTTAATACCAGAATTAGTTAAAGATGAAACTCCTAAGCCCCTCATAACAGATAGATAATGACTAGATAAGTTAACTTTTGCTATGTAAGAAGAGTTTTATTATCGACAGGTTGATTTAACTAT
>CAZMDX010000741.1:0-4341 GCA_964564805.1 uncultured Pseudoalteromonas sp.
TGTTTCAGGCACAGATCAATTTAACGGCGCACAACGTGTCTTAATTACTCAATAATCAAATGAATAACGACAATTAAGGAAGAATACATATGTTAAAAATGACAGATGTGAAAAAGGTATTTCGTACACAATTAATTGAAACTCATGCGTTACGGGATTTTAACCTTCATGTGGGTGAAGGCGACTTTGTCGCGGTAACAGGCCCATCAGGTTCCGGCAAAACCACATTTCTTAACATCGCGGGGCTTCTCGAAACGTTCAACGCCGGCACCTACGAGTTAGATGGTCAAAACGTCAGTCATTTAAATGACAAAGAGCGAAGCCAACTAAGGAATGAAAAAATTGGTTTTATTTTTCAAAGCTTTAATTTGATACCTGATTTAAGCTTATTTGATAACGTTGATGTGCCCTTACGCTACCGAGGTTTTAACAGTGCTGAGCGTAAAAAGCGCATCGAAAACAGCCTTGAAATGGTTGGATTAGCACAACGAATGAAACATCTGCCATCACAACTTTCTGGTGGTCAACAACAACGTGTCGCCATTGCTAGAGCACTTGCAGGTGATCCACGTTTTTTGTTAGCCGATGAACCTACTGGAAACTTAGATACCGAGATGGCTGATAGTGTCTTGGGCTTATTAAAAAGCATCAACGCAGCAGGTACAACCATCATCATGGTGACCCATGACGGGCACTTAGCAAAACAGGCTAGGCGCAATATTCATGTGTGTGATGGCAAGGTCAGCGAGATCAATAATGTTGATATTGTTATGCCACCCCAGCTTGCAGCTGTCTAGCGCTTAGGAGTCAGCATTATGTTTGGTTATTATATAAAACTTGCGTTAAAAAGTGTAAAACGTAATCCCATTTTAAGTTTCCTTATGATCACAGCGATCGCTTTAGGCATTGGTGCCAGTATGACTACGATCACTGTAAATTACTTGATGTCTGCTGATCCAATTCCACACAAAAGTCATCAGCTATTTCATATACAAGTAGACAACTGGGATCCAAATAATGCATTTAATGACGATGAAGATGCACTACCCAATCAACTAACCTGGACAGACGCAACCAATTTCACTCATGCTAAAAAGGCACTAAGGCAATCTGCAATGGCTAGGTCTGGTGCTATTATTGAACCCGTTGGAGATGATGCCAAACCATTTGAAGCTTCTATTAGGCTGGCTTTCACCGACTTTTTTAGCATGTTTGATGTACCGTTTATCTTCGGCAATCCTTGGGACAGCGCCTCAGATACTAATCGCGAACAATTAGTAGTGCTGAGCAAGCGTACTAACGAGAGTGTTTTTGGCGGTGAAAACTCAGTAGGTAAGACCATCATCATTGCTAGCAGAAATTTTCAAGTGGTAGGAGTGATCGATGACTGGCAACCCATACCTAAGTTTTATGATGTAAACAACGGGGCATTTAACGAAACCGAAGAGTTGTTTATGCCATTTAGCCTCAAAGAAGAATTAGAGCTACCAAACTGGGGTAATAATAATTGTTGGAAAAATCCTGAGGGCGAGGGTTTCAGCGCATTCTTGCGTTCTGAATGCATTAATACTCAAATGTGGGTAGAGCTTCCCGATGACAGCGCAAAAGCTGATTACATGAACTTTATAAATAATTATGTGATGGAACAAAAAGAATTAGGGCGTTTCCCTCGCCCACTTAACAATCGCTTGTCCAACGTTATGCAGTGGATGGAGAGACAAGAAGTGGTTGAAGAAGACGCCAAAATGATGATGTGGCTTTCATTTATGTTTTTATTAGTGTGCTTACTCAATACCGTGGGTCTGTTGTTGGCTAAGTTTACTGGTAAGTCTGCTGAAATTGGTTTGCGCTTAGCATTAGGCGCATCGAAAGCAGACCTATTTAAGCAGCACTTAATTGAAACCGCAATGATTGGTTTGTTGGGCGGTATCGGCGGAATTGGCTTAGCTGCTCTAGGTTTACAAGGTATAAAAAGCCTTTATGGCGACTTTGTGGATGATTTAGCCACACTAGACATGAATATGATTTTGGTCGCACTAAGTGTTGCGTTGTTATCCAGTATTGCCGCAGGTTTATATCCTACTTGGCGAGCTTGTAATATTGCGCCTGCCAGTCAATTAAAAAGCCAATAAGGAGCCATAAAATGTTTAATCGTCTCTCTACCACCTCAATCAACTGGGAAATTGGCCCTATTTTTCGCGCCATGTTACGCAATAAAATTGGTGCCATTTTAATCGCATTACAGATAGCGGTGACTATGACCATAATCGTCAATTCGGTATACATAATCGTTGAACGTAGTAAAGAAATGCAACGTGACAGCGGCATTGATAATGAAAATAGTTTTTATCTTACCAGTGTTGGTTTTGGTGAAAATTTTAATGTGCCTTTTACAGTTGAAGAAGATATGAATGTTTTACGCGCTCTACCCGGCATAGTAGACGCGATCCAAATTAATGCAGTACCCAATAGTGGCAGTGGTTGGTCAATGGGATTAAAAACACAATCCGGGGTTGAATATGATGGCGTGGGTACGGCGGTTTACATGGTTGATGAACATGGTATCAATGCTTTAGATGTTGAAATTATCGCAGGTGAAAACTTCGCTTCCACAGATATTGGTTTACGCGGTGTTGGACAAGTAGATTGGCCAAATAAAACTATATTGACTAAAGCGATGGCTGAAAACTTATTTTCTGAAATCCCCTATCAATCAGTGATAGGGAAAACTGTTTATATCAATGACACAGATCCGATGATCGTAGTTGGAATTATTGATAAATTACAAGCACCTTGGATTGGTTGGAACAATGTAGAGAACGTTATGTTATCACCTGAGAGGCAAAATTTTAAAGCTAGCAAGTACTTTATTCGTACTCAACCTGGCCAAAGAGATACGGTAATGACACACGTCGAAGAGTTGTTGGCTAACAGTAACAAAGACCGCTTAATTCGGGGAATGCGCAGCATCGAAGAAACCCGCGAACGTAGTTATCGTGGGCATACTGCCATGATTAGAATCCTTACGACTGTGATGATCATTTTAACTATAGTGACCGCCTTAGGCATTGTTGGACTGGCAAGTTTCAGTGTTAATCAACGCAAAAAACAAATCGGTACAAGGCGCGCGCTTGGCGCTAGTCAGTCAGCTATTGTACGCTACTTTATGATAGAGAACTTTTTGATCAGTAGCATTGGCGTGGTATTAGGAGCGGTATTATCCATAGGTTTAAATATCATTCTAGTCAACACCTTCGGGCTTAACAAAATAGACTGGTTCTATATCCCTATTGGTATGTTGGTGTTGTGGTTAGTGGGTCAGGCCGCAGTATTTGGCCCCGCAAAAAAAGCAGCCAATATACCGCCAGCTTTAGCCACTCGAACGGTTTAAACTTAAATAAATACACTGATCACAGAGGGTAATTTTTGCTCTTATGCTGCTTTGAGTAACCTTTGTTAAAACGTTTTACACCCACAAAATTTTATAAAAATGAATGGTGTCGTTCACAAAGCTAGTTTTTACCACTCATTCATAAAGAGCTATTATTGCAAATTTTAAATTAAATTAAATTAAGCTAGCACGTCTTTTTTCACGCTTCATCTCAAAATATTAAATAAATTAATTTCTATTATTTTGACTACTAATTAGGTAAAACCACTCATGCTATTTCCAAGTAGCATCTGTAAATATTTATAACTTATTGTTTATTATGGAATATTAAATTTGGCCTAATCTATGCAATAATCTTTTTTATAAGGTCATTTTAAATATTCATGGAGACAAAAATGGAAGAAGGTATGGTATTTGTTTTAATCATTTTATTTGCGTTTGTATTACCAATCGTATTTTTTGGCATATGGACATCCCATAAGAAAGAAATGGCTAAGGCTAATGCTAATTTAAATTATTCCGTAAAAGAAAATTTGATTAACGAATTAGCAGCAGTTAAAACAAGGTTGGAGGTGCTTGAGGCCATAGTGACCGATAAAAAATATCAATTACATCAAGAGATAACCGAACTAAAAGCGGTGGATTAATCCACTACACGCAAACATTTCTCTAGGCTATGACAGGTAGCCATAAATTTCTTGAAGAGTTGACCTTGTTTGCTCATATAAGCTTAGTAAAGTGTGTTCGTTTAACTGTAATTTCTGCTCTTGAACACTAAAATATACGATCAAGACAACTGTAAACATCGGAAAAACGTTAATTTAGCATTAAATTAATATATTCATCATTTTTCTTATTGATTGAGTTGAAACAACTATTGGAATGGGAAACCAACAAACAGTCTCACCGATTTCGAAATCCTGTAGTGTTTTTCAAAATCGGCAATAGAA
>CAZMDX010000742.1:0-10260 GCA_964564805.1 uncultured Pseudoalteromonas sp.
GCTGAGGGTGATTGCAGACTTGACGCAATTTTAATAATGCATCGAGAATTTCAATTTGGCTGCGCTGCGGACCTTTTGCAGCAATGATTTCTTTTAAACGCGTATCCATAGTCAAACGAACAGATTCGTATAATTCAGCTTGTTTCCCGTCAATTTTTAGCGTTTGAATAGTAGTCGTTTTTTTAGGTAGCTCTTTTGCTATGAGTTATTTGCTACGACGTAATATAAAAGGTTTGATACGTTGATTGAGCATAACCTTACTTTCATGATCATCGTGTTTCTCAATTGGTGTTTTAAACAAGCGACTAAATTGTTGATACCCTGATAAAAACCCGGGTAGTAAGAAGTTAAATTGTGCCCAAAACTCACCTAGATGGTTTTCCATTGGCGTGCCGGTCATGCACAACTTATGCTCAGCCTTGAGAGTCAACATCGCTTGATAAAGCTTGGTTTTTAATATAGTGAGCGTCGTCTAAAATCAAATAGTAATACACATGCTGCTGATGTATTTCACTGTCTTTTAACACCAAAGGATAACGGGTAATGTCAATATCGTATTGATCTAACTGCTCAAAATGTTCATGCCGTTTGGCGCCATTCATCACAATATACGACAAACTAGGCGTGACTTTTCTATTTCTTTCGCCCAATTAAATAACACACTGGTAGGCGCAATAATTAAACAAGGCCCTGTCAGTCGACCTTGTTTTTTTCAAGTAACAAATGGCTGAGCGCTTGAATTGTTTTACCTAACCCCATATCGTCAGCCAAAATGCCATTTAACTCCTTTTCTCTTAAAAACTGTAACTAGTTCAGCCCTTGGTGTTAATATTCACCTAATTCAGCCAGTAATAGCTTGGGAGTAGGAGCGGATTGTATCGCATCGAAATTTCGTAACTTTTCGGCCAGATGGCGTAATCTATACGCACCTTTGGTGATGATCCCTTGGTTATCTGATTAACTAAGAGTTTGATGACTTTGGAAGCGAGATAAACGCATAGTGCCATCGTCTTGCAAAGCACCAGGCATAAATTGCCCTCGATCAGCTCGCTTACTTACATTTTTCAAGCTTTAACAAAAAAATAAGTGTGACGAAGGCAACAGCCGCTTTAGATCCGTTTGAAATATGTCATGCGAACGCAGCGCGGGATGACAGCAAGCGAGCATATGCTTTAAAACCTTAATCTTATAGCCATATCGCAGCCAACTAACAAAGCCGCTTAATTCCTTAAGCGGCTTTGTTAGTTGGCGTCTGCTGAGCTCCTGCCCACAAGGGGATTATAAAACACGTCCCTGTATTTTCACGCTTTGCGGCCGCACTAAAGCACGTTTAAAAATGTTCCAAACATTTTTGTCGAACCGTAGGGGTTCTCATCCCCATGGGTCATCATTATTCTTAGCCAATAAAAAAGCCGCCTAATGACTTAAGCGGCTTTGTTATTTGGCGTCCCCAAGGGGATTCGAACCCCTGTTACCGCCGTGAAAGGGCGGTGTCCTAGGCCTCTAGACGATGGGGACAAAAACTTCTTAAACCGAAATAACTCGGTTGGCTTTTGTAATGAAAACTGGAGGCGCTTTGCGGAACCAAAATCTTACAAAAACGAAACTTCTATCAAACTATAGATTAACTGGCCTAGGCGGTAGTTAATCATCCTTGTTTTCGAGCTTAAGTTAAATCATTTAACTTAATATATGGCGTCCCCAAGGGGATTCGAACCCCTGTTACCGCCGTGAAAGGGCGGTGTCCTAGGCCTCTAGACGATGGGGACAAAAACTTTTTCTTATCGAAACATGTTTCAATAACGCTTTGTAAAAAAATAAGGGTTGCTAATTTCGCAATTAAGCAGCTACTTTTACAAAACAAAATTTTTATCTTGTCTTATCTTTTATCTACTGGCCTAGGCGGTAGTAGATAATCCTTGATATTGGTGGAGCCAGGCGGGATCGAACCGCCGACCTCTTGCGTGCCACGCAAGCGCTCTCCCAGCTGAGCTATGGCCCCAAACTTATTAACTAAGTTTACGCTTCAACCCAACTAGTAGGTGTCGTTCCGTGACAGCGGGGCGCAGTTTAGGCACCTGCACTTTTTATGTCAACGCTTTTTTCAGGAATTTTCTCTGTTTGCTATATATTCCAGCGCTTTGCTTATACGTTGTTCGATTTGTGCCGGTTTAAGTAAACTTAATGTTAAATCTAATGCCGGTGAATTACCTGCACCAGTAACGGCTACACGTAATGGCATTCCTACCTTACCCATACCCACTTCTAATTCTTCAGCAGTTTGATTAATCGCAGTATGAATAGACTCAGTATTCCACTCAGTTAACGCTGACAATTTACTTTGCACCAGTAACAAAGCCTCCTTAGCAACTGGACGAAGGTGTTTTTTCGCTGCTTTTTCATCAAAAGCTTCATATTCTTGATAAAAGTAAACACTAATTTGAGCTAACTCTTTTAATGTTTTAACCCTGTCAGCCTGTACCGCAATCACGTCTTCTAATGCAGGCCCTTGAGTGACATCAATACCTTGCTGAGCAAAATGCCATTTGGCATGTTCAGCCACCTCTTTGGCTGGCAGTGTTTTCATATAATGTTGGTTTAACCAAACTAGTTTGTCGGTATTAAACGCAGAAGCAGATTGGCCAATTGCATCTAAAGAAAATAACTCAATCATTTCTTCTACTGAGAAAATTTCCTGATCGCCATGTGACCAACCAAGTCGTATTAAATAATTTAACAGTGCTTGGGGTAAATAACCGTCATCTCTAAATTCCATTACACCAACAGCATTAGTGCGTTTTGATAATTTTTTACCATCGTCACCCAATATCATAGATACATGAGCATATTCAGGGATAGGTGCACCTAAAGCCTGTAATATATTGATTTGACGGGGAGTATTATTAATATGGTCTTCGCCTCTTACCACATGGCTAATGCCCATATCCCAATCGTCTACCACCACACAAAAGTTATACGTAGGTGCGCCATCTGAACGACGAATAATCAAGTCGTCCAATTCGCTATTGGCAATAGTGATATCACCACGAATATGATCTTTAATCACCACACTACCTTCTTGTGGTGTTTTGAAACGAATAGCAAAAGGCTCATCTTGAGGATGATCAGTGCGTTCGCGCCATGTGCCAGGATAGCGAGGCTTTTCGCCATTAGCCATTTGCTCTTCACGTATGACATCCAATTGTGCAGCAGGCATAAAACATTTATAAGCTTTGCCCTCAGACAACAATTGGTCAATTAGTTGGTTATAACGATCAAAACGTTGAGTCTGATAAAACGGGCCTTCATCCCAATCTAAACCTAACCACTGCAACCCTTCAATGATCGCATCGATAGCCGCTTGAGTAGAACGTTCAATATCGGTGTCTTCAATGCGTAATACAAATTTTCCACCTTTACTTTTGGCATACAACCAGGAATAAAGTGCAGTACGTGCACCACCAACGTGAAGATAACCTGTGGGACTTGGGGCAAAACGGGTAACTGTTGTCATGTAAATAAAAACCTATACAAAATAATTATCAAGATTTTATCAGTCAATCGAGTGAATTTATATCAACAAAAAATCATTTAGGTTAAAAGATAAAGGGTAGATCAAAGCTGTTTTAAGACTAAAACTTATGCTTCACTTCAAAAGTGGATGCTTTTCATCCAATAAAACGATAATTTTCATTTAGATGTTGACAGTCAATAACTCATACCTATAATAGCGCTCCTCTTACCGGCCAAGGCCGAGGAGATAGAAAGTTAGGTCGCTTAGCTCAGTTGGGAGAGCATCGCCCTTACAAGGCGAGGGTCACTGGTTCAAGCCCAGTAGCGACCACCAAACAATAAACCCGCAGTAATTAGTTACTGCGGGTTTATTTGTTTCTAAACACCATCTTAAAAAACCCAACAATTAAACCATACTCTTTGGACTGGGCAACAATGAATAATAAAACTCCTATACCCTGTTGTTTATATCAATCAAGAAAACCATAAGAGATCTGAGATTAAATTTAGTTAAAAAAATTTGATCAACACAACGGTGAGATATTTTCAAAAAGGTGATGTCAAAAATGCTATGAAGGCATCAACCCAAGCTTTTACAATTATGCCAAAACACTTTTATTGCCCTTAATCTGATGCAAACCCTCTCATCAAAAGCCAAAAATTCTAGTGAAGTAAACCTTTCTGACCCATGACGCCTTTTCATGCGGCGTAATCAACATATTCATTAAGAGAGCCATTTTTGGCTACACCAGATGGAACATTGATTACTGCTCGGCATTATCCGACATCTACTGGAAATACCTTTAAGCACTTGTTGTAAGCACATACTCATTACATTACTTTTAATGCTCATTCACATTTTTTCTTCGGTTTCATCTAGCTAACACTGATTGTTTGTATGCCTAGATTATTGACCAATACAAACAAGCACCCTAACTTTTTTGACCATGTCGAATAAACGGAGTATTTCGCTATATTTTGAAACCTCAACTTTTACCAACGCCATAATTTGCGCCGATAATAAAGACTCGTTTATCAGTCTGCATACAATCCTCACTGATATTTTTAAGGGTTGCTAAAAAATCACTCAACTATTATTTAATAGTAAACCTAAGTCACTTTTAAGGTGACATTAAAACGTGGCTCTTTGTATTGCTCACTTTTTACAATATTGACCAATATTGCCACCGCCCGCCATATATCTTCGAAAGAGGTGTAAAGTGGTGTAAAACCAAAACGCAATATATTTGGTGCGCGAAAGTCAGCAATGACACCTTTTTCAATTAACGCCTGACAAATGGCAAATGCAGCATTATGCGAGAAAGCCAGTTGGCTGCCTCTGAGCTGGGTAACATCAGGCGAACGCAATATCAATTCATGAAGACATGGGTTCATTTTAATAAGCTCAATAAATGTATTCGCTAGCGTCTCAGACTTAGTTCTAATCTGTAACATATCTACGTCTTGCCATACATCAAGAGCCGCATCTAGGGCACTCATAGATATCACACTAGGCGTGCCACACTGAAATTGGTTAATATCAGGCGAAGGAGCATAGTTGGGATCAAAAGCAAAAGGTTTTGCATGGCCCATCCACCCACATAATGGTTGTTTAACTGTAACTTGATGGCGTTTGGCTACGTATAAAAATGCCGGTGAACCCGGTCCACCATTTAGATATTTGTAACCGCACCCAACAGCAAAGTCCACTCTGCTGTTGTCTAGTTCCACAGGCAAAGCACCGGCACTATGAGCCAAGTCCCAGATCACTAAAATACCTTTGTCATGAGCGAGTTGTGTCAACTTTTTCATATCCAATAACATACCCGTACGAAAATTGACTTGAGTGAGCAATAGCACTGCCACAGACTCGGTTAAATTTTGCTGTATGTTCTGCTCTTCTACCATTTCAAGCTGACATGAACCAGCCCCCAACAAGTCACTTAGCCCTTGCACCATGTACAGATCAGTTGGGAAATTGTCTTTTGTAGATACTACTACTGTACGTTTTGAATTTAATTTAAGTGCGCTACATAGCAGCTTAAATAAATTGACAGATATAGAGTCACAACAAATCACTTGCCCTCGAGCCGCACCAATAATAGGCGCTATTTTTTCACCTACTTGAATAGGCAAATCAATCCAGTTATGGCTATTCCAGCTTTTAATTAAGTCATTTCCCCACTGCTGGCTAATGACCTCTGCCACTCTTGATTTGACTGATTTAGGTAAAGCCCCTAATGAATTACCATCCAAATAAATAGTGTCGGCCGGAAGATCAAACTCGAGGCGTTTTTTAGCCAGAGGATCGGCTTTGTCTAAAGTAATAATCTCATCAAAATTCATGTTGCTCATCCGTTTACTTGTTGGTTCAATTTTCTAAAAGCTGCAGAGCCCGTGTGGATCCAATCATAATGCCCTACTCCTTGTAACATAACGACCTTACGCTCAAACTTGTTTCACTTAACTGCTGTTACCACTGTGTCTTTGTCACCATGTAAAATGTTGGTATAAACATGTCATGATTGTTTACTTGAGTTAGCCATGTGGTGATCACTTAGTTTAATTTCGGCACCTCTTGCCTGAAGTTACGAGTCACTTTGTGACAACAAGGAGAGCCAGCAGCATTTTGGGTAATGTCAATAATCGTAGCTAAACCAATCACACTTTTTAGCTATTTGATTTCGCCACCAGCGAACAAATCTATATGCCCACCAGCAGAATGTCCCACTCGCATTAAAAGTATTAAATCAAACTCAAGGCGGGTATATTGGCCAATGCCAGAATGCCAGTTTTTCCATTATTATAAGGTCTCGGCCAACCGCATCCTATGTGCCCACTTCGACGACCTTCTAATGGCTACACATTCAATCAGCTTGAGACAACCCGGTATTTAAAGCATAAGTAAGCCAAATATTACATTCACTTGACCAACAACCGTCGTAGATTAAATAACCAGTGGATATTGTCGTCTATTCTTAAGTTTATTAAACTGTTTAGCTCGCCATATTAAGGCTTATTGCAAGCAGTCTGCAGTGGTAAACGTTAATACCTCAACTGACAAATAGACAACATGATCACTCCCACTGAAAAAGTGATGATGGGCGGTTTTGCAAAGGCGGTGAACGAGATAATACGAGGTAGTCGAGTCAATTACCCATTCAAAATAATCGATTCCCCTGAATGAATTGAGCTGCATCTAATTGACGCAGCTCGACTACAACATAAGTTAAGATTTGGTTTACATCATTTCAACTGCTATTGCGGTGGCTTCTCCTCCGCCAATGCATAAAGATGCGATCCCCTTCTTCAGATTATTTTGTTTAAGTGCGTGTAATAATGTAACAATAATTCGTGCACCAGATGCACCGATAGGATGTCCAAGTGCACAAGCCCCCCCTTTAATATTGACTTTATCAGGGTCTAATCCAAGTTTTTTAATAGCCAGCATCGTCACCATGGCAAAGGCTTCGTTAATCTCGAACAAATCTACATCTTCGTGAGTCCAACCTGTTTTAACAAATAATTTTTGCATAGCGCCAACAGGTGCAACAGTAAAGTTTTCAGGTTCAATAGCATGAGAGCTGTGCGCAACGATTCTAGCTAGCGGTGTCAAGCCTAATATTTTAGCTTTGCTTTGAGACATAACTAACAAAGCAGCAGCACCGTCAGAGATGGAACTTGAGTTGGCAGCGGTCACTGTCCCGTCTTTTTTAAATGCTGGCCGTAAGCTAGGTATTTTTTCAGGCTTCGCTTGTTTTGGGCCGTCATCACTATCAATTAATAGATCTCCTTTGCGACTTTTGATAGTAACAGGCGTAATTTCATCAACGAACAAACCTGCATCTTGTGCGCTGTTAGCCTTGTGTAAACTGGCTAAAGCAAACTCATCCATTTGTTCGCGAGTAATATGTTGTAAATCAGCCGTTGCTTGAGCGAAACATCCCATAGCTTGTCCATCATAAGCGTTTTCTAAGCCATCCATCATCATGTGGTCAATCACCTGCCCATGTCCCATACGATAACCAGTTCGAGCTTTGGGTAATAAATAAGGAGCATTGCTCATGCTTTCCATACCGCCGGCCACTATTGCTTCTGCGGTGCCTGCTTTAATCAGATCATGGGCTAACATAAGGGCTTTCATACCTGAGCCACAGACTTTGTTAATGGTTGTTACGCCAGTTGCTAAGGGCAGTCCTGCTTTTAACGAAGCTTGTCTGGCTGGTGATTGCCCCAAGCCAGCTGGCAACACGCAGCCCATTATCACTTCATCAATATGTGATGATACTGTAGACGGGTCTTGAGTGTCTTCTAATACAGCTTGAATGGCGCAGGCCCCTAGTTCTGTGGCAGTCATAGGTGCTAGGCTTCCCACAAATCCACCCATAGGGGTACGTTTTGCTGCGACGATGACAATACTACTTTCAGACATAAAAACTCCTTAATGTTGCGCTATTAACTCATTTAATTAATCACTGGCGTACAGGAATTTGCACACTTTGTGTCTTATCACAATGACTGACCTAGCAAATATCTGCTTTACAATATTGATTTTAAAACCGTAACACTTTACATTTACTTTCAGTTTACGTAAACGTAAACCTTTTTAACAAATATTGATCATACATATGCGAGTAAATAATGAGTAAACAGACCTTTAGCATAGGCGAATTAGCCAAATCGATGGACATTACCCCACGTTCTATTCGATTTTATGAAGAGCAAGGTTTATTGAGCCCAACTCGAATTGGCCAAAGTCGAGTTTATATGAAGAAAGATCAGGTTCGTTTAAAGCTAATTTTACGTGGTAAACGTTTAGGATTTTCATTGGCGGAAACTAAAACACTATTCGATTTGTATGATAGTCACCAAAATTCAAGGGCACAGCTGGAAGCGATGCTCAAAATGACAGATGAAAAACGTGCTCATATGCAACAACAATTAGAAGACATTGAAATGTTAAAGGCTGAACTAGAAGAAGTAGAAGCCCGCTGTCAAGACGAACTCAATGCCTTAACCAAAGGACAAACCGCATGAATGCCCCTTATCCAACTTTAAATTTTGGTCTCGGTGAAGATATCGACATGTTGCGTGACCACGTATACAACTTTGCGCAAGGTGAAATAGCCCCCTTAGCAGACAAAGCAGATAAAGATAATAGTTTCCCCAATCAATTATGGTCAAAACTTGGTGATATGGGACTTTTAGGGGTGACGGTCGCCGAACAATACGGCGGCTCTGATATGGGTTATTTGGCTCATGTTATTGCCATGGAAGAGGTCAGCCGTGCATCGGCTGGGATTGGCTTAAGTTATGGCGCACACTCAAATTTATGTGTTAACCAAATTCATAAAAATGGTAGCGATGCTCAGAAACAAATCTACTTACCCAAGTTAGTTAGCGGTGAACATATCGGTGCATTAGCAATGAGTGAACCTAATGCAGGTTCAGATGTGGTGAGCATGAAACTACGTGCCGACAAGCGCGACGATGTGTATGTGTTGAATGGCAGCAAGATGTGGATCACCAATGGGCCCGATGCACATACTTTTGTAGTGTATGCCAAGACCGATGTATCTGCAGGTGCTAAAGGCATGACCGCATTCATTGTCGAACGTGGGACCAAGGGATTCAGCCAAGCACAAAAATTAGACAAATTAGGTATGCGTTCTTCTAATACTTGCGAACTGGTATTTCAAGATTGTGAGGTGCCAGCGGAAAATATATTAGGGAAAGAAGGCGGTGGTGCAAAAGTCTTAATGAGTGGCTTGGATTACGAACGTGTTGTTCTATCTGGCGGACCATTAGGCATCATGCAAGCTTGTATGGATTTAGTGGTGCCATACATTCACGACCGCAAACAATTTGGTCAATCTATAGGTGAGTTTCAGTTAGTACAAGGCAAAGTCGCCGATATGTACACTCAGATGAATGCTGCTAGGGCTTATGTTTATGCCGTCGCGCGTTCGTGTGACAGAGGTGAAACTACCCGTAAAGACTCTGCTGGAGCCATTCTTTATTCTGCAGAACTGGCAACAAAAATGGCATTAGACGCTATTCAGCTTTTAGGTGGCAATGGCTATATAAATGATTTTCCAGCAGGTCGTTTGTTGCGTGATGCTAAATTGTATGAAATTGGTGCAGGTACGTCTGAAATTCGCAGAATGTTGATTGGTAGAGAGTTGTTTAAAGAATCCGCTTAAATTGCTTTTTAATAAGCTTATACAAACAGCTTTTTTGAAGAGCTTGTATAAAAAGTCTAAGTAAACTTCTTAAAGCAAACAACTGGAGCAATACCGTGCCAAAAATTATCAGTAAGCTAAACACTAAAAGCCAAGAGTTTTTGGTCAACGCACTGCACATGCAAGCGCAAGTAGACGACCTAAAAGATAAAATTGCGATAATCAAAAATGGTGGTGGTGATAAGGCGAATCAAAGGCACCTTGATAGAGGAAAGCTACTTCCCAGAGAGAGGATCAACACCCTACTCGACCCAGGTTCACCTTTCTTAGAATTATCACAGCTTGCTGCATATGAAGTGTATGAAGATAATGTACCCGCTGCGGGGGTGATTGCAGGCATAGGCCGTGTGTCAGGTATCGAATGTATAATAGTGGCCAACGATGCGACGGTAAAAGGTGGGAGTTATTACCCGTTATCTGTCAAAAAACACTTACGTGCACAAACCATAGCGGAACAAAATAACTTACCGTGTATCTATTTAGTCGACTCAGGTGGGGCTAACTT
>CAZMDX010000743.1:0-9967 GCA_964564805.1 uncultured Pseudoalteromonas sp.
TTAGAATCTTTCATACCGGCTAAATGTTGAATTGCACCAGAAATACCCACGGCTATGTATAAGTTAGGAGCAACAATTTTACCTGTTTGCCCTACTTGCATATCGTTTGGAACAAAACCAGCGTCTACAGCTGCTCTTGAGGCACCCATGGCTGCACCCAATTTGTCGGCAATACCATCTAGAAGTTTAAAGTTTTCACCATTTTGCATACCTCGACCACCAGAGATGATGACATCTGCGGCAGTTAGTTCTGGTCTTTCAGATTCTGTTAACTCAGCAGAAACATACACTGATTTATCTAAAGATTTGACTATTGCACAGGCTTCAATTGGTGCTGAGTTAGTTTCACCTGAGGCATCAAATGCAGCAGTTCTAACAGTGATAACCTTTACATTGTCAGACGATTGCACTGTCGCAATCGCATTACCTGCATATATTGGGCGTAAAAAAGTGTCAGCACTTTCGACTTTAATAATGTCAGAAATTTGCGCAACATCTAGCAAAGCCGCAACCCTTGGCATAAAATTTTTGCCCGTTGTTGTAGCTGCTGCCAACACGTGACTGGCTTGTTTTCCAAGTTCAGTCACTAAATCAGCTATATTTTCAGCCATCTGTTGGGTATATTCGGCACTATCAGCCAATAACACTTTGCTTACGCCATCTATCTTAGCGGCTTGTGCCGCCACAGCTTCGCAACCAAAACCAGCAACTAATAAGTGTACTTCGGTACCTATTTGTGATGCTGCATACATTAACTTATGTGTTTCAGTTTTGAGCTGTTCGTTGTCATGTTCTGCGTATACTAAAATAGCCATTAGATCACCTTCGCTTCATTTCTTAACTTCTCAACCAATTCAGCAACATTGGCCACTTTAATTCCACCTTGACGTTGGGCAGGCGCTTCAACCTTCAATACTTTGATACCAGATGTAAGTTCAACTTCATAATCAGTAGCAGGTTTAACTGCTAAAGGTTTACGCTTAGCTTTCATAATATTAGGCAAAGACGCGTATCTAGGTTCATTTAAACGTAGGTCAGTTGTTACAACAGCTGGTAATGTTAATTCAATCGTTTGCAAACCACCGTCTATTTCACGGGTTACCATTACTTTACCGGCATCGACTAATATCTCGGACGCAAATGTACCTTGAGGCATACCTGTCAGTGCAGCTAACATCTGACCTGTTTGATTATTATCTGAATCAATAGATTGTTTACCTAATATAACTAAGTCAGGTGACTCTTCTTCAACTACTTTTTGCAATAATTTAGCAATTTGTAACGAATCAAGTGTTAAGTCTGTATCTATTTGAATACCACGGTCAGCACCTAATGCTAGCGAAGTACGGATCTGTTCCTGACAACTCTTACTGCCTATAGATACCACTACAATCTCGGTAGCCACACCCTTTTCTTTCAGGCGTACAGCTTCCTCCACGGCAATCTCACAAAATGGATTAATCGACATTTTTGCATTCGTTAAGTCAACTGCGCTATTGTCAGGCTTAACTCTAACTTTCACGTTGTAATCTATCGCACGTTTAACAGGCACTAGTATTTTCATTTTCACCTCTAATTGCAGGTATCAAGTTTATAATTTGAGTTAACTAACGACTCAAATCTGGATGACAACAATTTACTTTGTGTTGACGTTAACGTCAACTTTGATGTCAATTTTCTGGTAATGGTTATGACCCACGATTTAAAAGGGTATTATATGTCATAGTATATGCTCAAATTAGTTTTTAGGATCACCGTGTTTCATTATATTAAAACTTAATAAAACCTTGTTAACTAAAGAGATTTTACCTTTATCTATGGGATATAAATATCTCTAAACTATTTACTAGTCGTGACGTACTTATTACTAGAAAAAGCTTTAATTAATATAAAAACGCACCTTTGCCGACTAAAATCCGGTTATGGATAAGCTTCACAACTATTTTTTTTGTGAATAGTTAAATACATTTTTATGAATAGTTAACACCAAAAAGAGGACAAACAAGTGGAACGAGAATCGATGGAGTTTGATGTAGTAATAGTCGGTGCTGGCCCTGCTGGTCTGTCAACTGCGTGTCGGTTGATGCAAATTGCTTTGGAAAAAGACCAAGAGCTGATGGTGTGCGTGGTTGAAAAAGGTTCAGAAGTAGGTGCACATATTTTATCTGGTGCAGTGTTTGAAACACGTGCATTGAGTGAGTTATTTCCAGACTGGAAAGAAAGAGGTGCACCTCTTAATACTCCAGTCAAAGCTGATGACATTTATTGGCTCAATAATGAGAAAAAAGGAACTAAAATTCCTGGTTTTATGACACCCAAAACTATGCACAACGACGGTAATTACATCGTTAGTATGGGTAATGTATGCCGTTGGCTAGCAGAGCAGGCAGAAACATTGGGAGTTGAGATTTTCCCTGGTTTTGCTGCCTCAGAAGTCTTATTTAACGAAGATGGTAGTGTTGGCGGTATAATTACCGGTGATATGGGAATAGATAAAGAAGGCAAACCTAAAGATTCGTTTATGCCCGGTATGGAATTAAAAGCGAAATATACGGTGTTTGCTGAAGGCTGTCGTGGCAGCCTTGGTAAACAACTCATTGAAAATTTTGAGTTGGACAAAGGCCAATCCCCACAACATTACGGCATTGGTTTTAAAGAAATTTGGGATGTTGACCCGGCTAAACATCAAGAAGGATTGGTTGTGCATACGGCTGGTTGGCCTATGACTGACGCAACTGGTGGTTCATATCTTTACCATGCAGAAAATAATCAAGTGTTAGTTGGGTTGATATTAGACTTGAATTATAGCAATGCACATTTAAGCCCTTTTGATGAATTTCAACGCTTGAAGCATCATCCTGTTTTTAAACAATATCTTGAAGGTGGTAAACGTGTGTCTTATGGCGCAAGAGCGCTTGCTAAAGGGGGGTTTAACTCCTTACCTAAAATGACCTTTCCCGGAGGATTGTTAGTTGGTTGTGATGCAGGTACTTTGAACTTTGCCAAAATTAAAGGTAATCACACGGCCATGAAATCTGGGCTTCTAGCCGCAGAGACTCTTATGGAAGTGTTAAGCCAACCCGATGCAGCTCCTTCACAAGAATTAACTCAATATACACAAAATTTTAAAAGTTCTTGGTTATACGATGAACTATTTAGATCTCGTAACTTTGGTCCTGCCCTGCATAAGCTCGGTACCTTTATAGGTGGTGCTTTTAATACACTTGAACAAAATTGGTTCAATGGAAATTTACCTTTTACTTTCAAAGATGAGAAATTTGACCATGCGCAGCTTAAAAAAGCCCAGGACTGCGTCAAAATTGAATATCCTAAACCTGACGGTTTATTGAGCTTTGACAAATTGTCTTCAGTATTTTTATCTAATACTAATCATGAAGAAGAGCAACCTTGTCATTTAAAATTGAAAGATAGCGCAGTACCTATTACCGTTAATTTGGCATATTATGATGAACCTGCTCAGCGTTATTGTCCTGCCGGAGTTTATGAAATTATCGAATCCGCACAAGGTGAAAAGCAGTTACAGATAAATGCTCAAAACTGTGTGCATTGTAAAACATGTGACATTAAGGACCTAACGCAAAATATTAATTGGGTTGTACCTGAAGGAGCCGGTGGACCAAATTATCCGAACATGTAGCATCAGGTGATGAGAAAAATCTCAATTTTATTTCTGTTTTAGGGATTGATAAGTATTTTATGGACATGGTTAATCACCAAGTAAGTACAGACTGCCCTGATAAACCATGGATTATGTTAATTCATGGTTTATTTGGAAGTTTGGATAATTTATCCGCATTACGTAGACAGCTCACCAAGTCATTTCAGGTGTTATCTGTTGATTTACCAGATCATGGGAAATCTGAGTTTACTCAGTCCTTTAGCTTTGTGCATTACGCTCGACACATCACAGAACTTGTTTACAAACTTAACATCACGCAACTGAGTATTGTTGGACATTCTTTAGGTGGAAAAGTAGCCATGCAAATTGCTCTTGACCAACATGAACTAATTAGTCACTTAATCGTACTAGATATTGCACCAGTTGCTTATCTGCCACGTCATACGAATGTATTTCAAGGTTTAAGAAATGTTGAGCTGTCAGATACAACCAGTCGAAAAGGTGCTGATGTTGCTTTATCAAAATATGTTGTTGAAAGTTCGACGCGTCAATTTTTATTGAAAAGTATATATAATGAAAATGGCATTTGGAGATGGCGCTTTAATCTTGAGCTTCTGGAAAAAGATTATGCAAAATTATCATCTGCAATATATTCAGTGCAACCTTTCCTTGGACCGGTGTTATTTATTAAAGGTGGAAACTCAGATTATTTATTACCAGAGCATAAATCTTCGGTTGTAAAATTATTTCCAAACAGTCGTTCAAGGGTAGTAACTGACACCGGGCACTGGCTACATGCAGAAAAGCCAGAACTATGTGCGAAATTAATGCTGGCATTTTTACTGCGGTAAATTTTTTAATGATTGTTTCTTAAGCATTAATTGTGATGGATCAATTAATGGTATCAATCAGAGCAATTTTCTTAGTAATCGCTCTATGTTAAGATATATTTGATTTTAAGAGAGTTGATAGAAGTACATGTTGAGTGAACACTACGAACTAATCGAAGCCATAGGTTTGAACACAGCAGTTACAGGCTTATTTTTGTTAATGACATATGTGGTTTATGACTTGCTAAAAAAAAACAACGTACCTCTTATCGGTAAAGTCGTTGTGTACTTTGTTTTGTTTTTAGGTGCCGCAGGATTTGTCTTTAAAGGCATCATGCAACTGGTTATTGGCGGCTGATATCTAAAGATTTGAGTTATAGTCGTAATCGTATTGAATTTTAATAAATTGAGGAATAAGTAATAATGGCAAGTGTGGGTCTATTTTTCGGCAGCGACACTGGTAATACTGAACATATTGCTAAGATGATCCAAAAAGAATTAGGCAAGAACCTAATAGACGTTAAAGACATTGCCAAGAGCAGCAAAGAAGATATTGCTGATTTTGACTTGTTACTTTTCGGAATTCCGACCTGGTATTATGGTGAGGCACAATGTGATTGGGATGATTTTTTTCCAGAACTTGAACTAATTGATTTTGAAGATAAGTTGGTTGCGATATTTGGATGTGGAGACCAAGAAGATTACGCAGAATATTTCTTAGATGCTATGGGCATGGTAAGAGATATTGTCGAAGCTAAAGGAGCAATTCTTGTAGGTCAATGGCCATCCGAAGGCTATGATTTTGAAGCATCCAAAGGCATGGCAGACGAAAATCATTTTGTCGGTTTAGGTATCGATGAAGACCGCCAACCCGAACTCACTGAAGTACGAGTCAAAAGTTGGTGTAAACAAATACGTGATGAACTTTGCTTAGCTGAATTAATTTAGAAAATTAATTCAGCTATTTAGTATTTTTTTTATTGAAGATTTCGGTAAATAGCTTTTAAATCAAAATAGGTTCCTTATAATGGTCCTTCAAGTTTATTTTTAAGCGATATCATGGATCAGAATAAAGAGTTAAAAAAAGCGGGGCTAAAAGTCACCCTACCCCGTTTGAAAATCCTAGAGATATTACAGCTTCCTGAAAATCAACATATCAGTGCTGAAGATGTATATAAAATTTTGATTGAGCATGATGAGGATATCGGTTTAGCTACAGTCTACCGAGTTCTTAATCAGTTTGATGATGCGGGGATTTTAAACCGACATCACTTCGAGGGCGGAAAGTCAGTTTTCGAGATCAGTCATAAAAAACATCACGACCATTTGGTTTGCTTAAAATGCGGCAAAGTGATTGAGTTTGAGGATGATGTTATCGAAAGGCGCCAAGATGAAGTAGCAGAGCGCCACGACATGAAGCTGACTCACCACAGCTTATATTTGTACGGTGAGTGCAAAGTGGAATGTGACGAAGATTAATTGTTACAATTATTGAAAAAAGTCGCTATCTAGCGGCTTTTTTTTAAAATGAAATGAGATAACAAAATATAATAATCAAAGCGGAAACCAGCAGTATCGTTTAATAAAAAGTTAATTCTTTATTATTCTTCCCTCAAACAAACTGTTTTTACGTTTATTTATAAGTCACAGGCGTGGCAAAGTCCTCATAAGTTTGCAAATAATACCTAGCATCACTTCGTCAGCACCTCCGCCTATTGAGCCCAAACGTCCATCACGGTAGGAACGCGCAACCGGGTTATCCCACATGTAGCCCATGCCACCCCAGTATTGTAAGCAGCTATCGGCAACTTCTCGTACAAGACGTCCAGATTTTAGTTTTGCCATTGATGCCTTTCGAGTCACATCTTGGCCATTCACATAGCCCTCGACCCCATCATAAACGAGCGCTCGCAGCAGCTCGACTTCTGTTTGCAGTTCTGCCAAGCGAAAGTGCACCACCTGATTATCAAGAATTGATTTACCAAATGCCTGACGTTCGCGGGCATATTCAATGGTGTCATTAATGTTATTTTCCATACCCTTTAAGGTGCTTGCTGCTACAAACAACCTTTCTTCTTGAAACTGCAGCATTTGATAGCGAAACCCTGCGCCTTCTTCACCAATAAGGTTGCGCTGGGGCACACGCACATCATCAAAAAAGATTTGCGCAGTATCAGACGAGTGCATCCCGAGTTTTTTCAAAGGCTTAGAGAAACTAATACCCCGAGTATTGGTCGGCACAATCACAAGTGACTTATTTTTATGTGCCAGCTCATCACTAGTATTCACCAACAAACAAATATAATCAGCTTGGGTAGAGGTAGTGATCCACATTTTAGTCCCATTAATCACATAATCATCGCCATCTTTGCGCGCATTGGTTTTTATAGCTGCCACATCAGAGCCAGCATGAGGCTCGCTCACACCAATCGAAAATACTGCTTCCCCCGTAATCGACGGTGCCAAAAAATCACGGCGAAGTTCGTCGCTACCAAAGCGGGCGAGTGCAGGCGTAGCCATATCTGTTTGCACACCAATAGCCATGGGCACTCCGCCACATCGAACGCGACCCAGCTCTTCCGAAAAAACAATCTGATAGCTGTAGTCCAGACCCATACCACCATATTCAGTTGGCTTGTGAATACCCAACAAGCCCAAGTCACCCATTTTTTTGAACACCTCGTGGGCAGGAAAAATAGCATCGCGTTCCCACTCGTCAACATATGGATTAATTTCTTTATCGATAAACTGCGCAATTGTGGCGCGAATGGCATTGTGTTCGTTGGTAAACAGCATGAATAATTCCTATTTGAATGCGCTTTGATCAGCGCCTATGGCTGAGGCTTTTTCAAAGGCCGGACGGGCCTGGAGTCGCGCCAGATAATCTTTAACTTGTGGGGTGTATCTATTGTCTAACCCCAAAGATTGTCCCAAATGCAATGCATATCCCACTGCGATATCCGCAATAGTAAAACGCTCATCACATAAAAATTCGCGAGATCCGATATGCACATCGAGGCGGCGTAATCGAGCAATAAACCAGGCGGCATAGTCCTCTACGGCCTGAGGTAAGCGGCGCTCTCCCTGCTCTAATCGGCTATAGCGCAGCACAATAGTTTGCGGGAACGTCAGCGTAGCATCGCTATGATACAGCCAATTCAGAAAGTCGCCGTATTCGGCATGATCGGGCTTTAGGCCAAAATCATG
The DNA here is from genome assembly GCA_964564805.1 of uncultured Pseudoalteromonas sp. Taxonomy (GTDB): domain Bacteria; phylum Pseudomonadota; class Gammaproteobacteria; order Enterobacterales; family Alteromonadaceae; genus Paraglaciecola. The sequence goes on from CAZMDX010000743.1 coordinate 7,678, forward strand.
CTGATTATACTTTTCAACCAGATAATGGCAGATACCACTCGATTCCGTCATAGTGGTTTTGTCGTCTTGAAAAAAAGGAACGGTGCCTAACGGATTTATGGCTAAAAAGTCCTTTTTGAAAAAACGCGGCGGAAACGGCAGCAGCTCCACCTCATAGGGTAATTGCATTTCTTCCATTGCCCACAGAGGACGCAACGAGCGTGCGCCATGGCAGTGCCAAAGCTTCATTTTCATATCTATTTTCCTATTGCCGCGCGACCAGATCGTGCGGTCACGTTGCTAATAGTTTTTTTATGACTCCCAAACGATGCTATCTGGGTGGTCATACCAAACATGTAGTTGCTCTTCGTAGACCTGCTCTATGACATTTCTCTTGATCTTGAGCGTCGGTGTCATAAAGGCATTTTCCACCGTCCAAGCCTCTTTGACTATGATGATGCTGTTAATATACTCGTGCTTAAGTGCTTTAGCGTTAAGTTGCTCCATGTTTGTTTGCAATCCTGTGCGGATGCTTTCTTGGTCTGCAGCTTGGCCTATATCAGACAGCACAACTAAAGCGATAGGCTGTGCCAATCCTCTTCCTAAGATACACACCTGCTCTACGTGGTTATTCATAGCAAAGGCATACTCAAGGGGTGCGGGTACTACAAATTCACCTTTGGCGGTTTTGAAGGTATCTTTTACACGTCCGGTGATTTTCAAGAACCCTTCTTCATCTAGTTCGCCCATATCTCCTGTATGTAGCCATCCATCCTTAATTGTTTCTGCAGTTTGCTCAGGGTGCTTATAGTAGCCATTCATCAACCATGGAGCCTGCATAAGCACCTCTCCACCTTCTGGATCGATTTTGATGACTACAGACGGGTATGGCTTTCCGACTGAATTTTTCTTGATGTTGTCTTTGGGCATGTGAGTACAAGCCCCTAGGTTTTCTGTCATGCCATATACCTCTTGAATGGTAAGCCCAAGCTTAGCAAACCAATCAATCAATGAGGAAGGCATGGGAGCGGCACCGGTTAAGATGACTTTAGCTTTACCTAAACCCAAACTAGTCTTTATTTTGTTTCTAATAATGTTGTTAATAATTGGAATTTTTAATAATAAATCTAACTTCTTTTGCGGCATTTTACTCAAAACACCTAAACGAAACTTAGTCCAAATACGAGGTACCGCTATAAAGTGCGTAGGCTGTGCTTGCTGTAAGTTTTTAGCAAAGGTCTGTAAGGATTCAGAAAAATAAATACAGCCTCCACCTTCAAGAGCACCACTCTCGACAACAGTTCGCTCAGCGATATGGCACAGCGGCAAGTAAGAAAAGTGTCTGTTAGCGGTATTATTGAGCAAGAATATATCACGTGACATGGTTTTCCCCTGCCCCAAGCGCTCATATGTAAACATTACGCCTTTAGGTGAACCCGTGGTTCCAGAGGTATAAATAATGGTAGCTAGGTCTTGTGCGTCAGGGACATGGTTTTGAGTAAGGGGCTCATGCTGCTCTAGTAAGTCTGCCCATTTTATCATCCCCTCTATAAGTGCTTGATTGGGGTATTGCGGATAAGAAATGCAGATAATTCCCTCAGGCACCCCCTGACTCATTTCAGCCCATTCATCTAGCTTACCTACAAATACCACTTTGCATTCACTTTGTACGAGCACTTGGTTAAGCTTTTCGTTGGTGAGCGTTGGATAAAAAGGAACGGAAACATGGCCTGCCATCATAATCGCGAGATCATTGATGATCCAGTGAGCACAGTTTTTAGAGACTATGCCAATATTACTATGCTTAGGGAGATCCAAGGCCTTAAGAGCCGTTGCAATTCTGCGCACTTGATTGCCCACTTCCCCCCAACTATAGTCAATCCAATCATCATTTTCAGGTTGCTTTAAAAACACATTGTCTGCTTGGGTAGCTTCCCAATGGTAAAAGTTATCGAGGAATGTTGTTTGGTGTTTAGTTTCAGACATACGATTTCCTTATTGATTTTATTTTGAGCATATTTGACTAAATAAAGCATAAAACAAGTCCATGTAAATCGCAATAGACTCTGATTATGTTGAGTTAATAGTCATTGTTCCAACTTCAGAAACACATCAGGAAAATTATATTTACAGCATGTAACTAGCCCTTTTTATGCCAGGTTCAGACTGATTGTGTTTAATCAAAAAATACAAAATGATTTTCTTTTGCTTTTGCAGTAACGATTATAGCCCGGCCAAAAGGTGCGACGCTTTGCGCTGCTGCAATTACCTCGGTTTCAGTACTTTGAGCCACAAAACGTTCCCCCTTTTC
>CAZMDX010000744.1:0-2469 GCA_964564805.1 uncultured Pseudoalteromonas sp.
TCCATCTAACTCTTGTTTATCGTTCTTTGAATAAGAATAATTAGGCTGTGTAGTTATACTAGAAGCTGAAACGTTTTCTTCATCGATATTGAATTTAGCTAAACCATCTAGGAAGTTGTTAACCCTGTCATCAACAACCTTTTTTGCGTCTATACTTTTTACCTTTAAACTTTCTACTTCTAGTTTAATAACTGCAATATCTGGTTTAGCCTTTAGTTGTGCTGTTCCTACTATTGAAACATGACGATTGTTGGGCACACTGCTGTTTGCATATGAGAAAAAAGAAAATGCCAATAAGGCGAAAATGCTTAAATTTTTCATTGAACCTCTTTGTGAATATAACGCATTAAATATGGGGATTTTAGGAGCGCTTTTTCAGCGAGTAAGATTCCCACCATGATTTTTTTGTTATGTTTCATTACGTGTCCGTACAAGGCTGATTAGTGCACCCAACTGAATAAGTAATATGGCAGGTAAGATCATGGAATGGGACTGGACTAAATCTATTACTTGTCTGGTGTCGGTAATTCGTTGTTTTTCTATGATATTTGCCCTAGAGATAAATATTTTCACCATCTCTTTTGTCATTTGGGCTTCTGATTGATCAATTTCTTCTATTAAATCCGAAGTATTTAGGTCTGATTTGATTTCGATTTCATTTAAATGAAAAACTTCAGAGACAATATATTCAGGGAAAAAATAACTTGAGAATGAATACACAAACAATAAAAAGAATGAGAAAAACAACACTTTAATGTTCATATCTTCCTCCTGAAACATAACGCTCAATTAACGGGCTAAAAATAGTGGGCTAAAATGGAGCGGAGCGAACAGCCCGCTGTTTTTAGTCCTGTTGAATTGCTTGTTATACGTTGTTTAGCTCAATAGTCTCAAACACCACAGGTAAACCTGAGCCATCATCGAAACTACAACTAGCCTTAATAGCACTTAGCGCAATTTCTTCTGAAGATTGATCTGAATCATATGCATTATGTAGTGCCCCTAAAGCATACCGTCTACCTGATCCTACAGCCCAGTATTTATTATATTCATCTACACCACGATAACTATCAAACTCAAAGATACCGTTAGGTGTTAAAATTAAACCATCAATTTGTGATGATTCAACTGGTTGATCATCATTTTCACTAGTTTCTATAAAATATTCATCTTTCATTATTTTATGAATTTTAATCAGTGAATTGAAAATTGAATGCTTATCAGTAAATTCCAAATCATGGGTTTCATCAGCCAAAATACTTTCTAGGATATTACAAAAATTACCCCAGCCTACAAGTCCAACGTAAGAATTATTGTGTTTAAAAAACTTATGGTTCTCAGTTTTATTCTCAGGACATATTTTTGTTGAACCATCTGATGAAAGCGAATCACAAGCAATCGTTGCAAATCCATTTTTTTTAACAACTACCAATGTACTCATAAACATCCCTAAACGTATAACGCCGTTTTAAGCGGCAAATTGCAGTTGGCTAAAATATGTGAGGTACGAACAAAAAGCCAACTGTAATTTGTCCGACTTGAAAACCCTTGTTAGGTGCGCTCTTTCAAATAGCCCAACTTATTTAATACCGCTGACTTTATTAAGCCTGGTTCGATTAAACCAGTAACTATTGTGTGCGCAATAATGCAAAGAGCTAAATTTCTATCGCTCATTATATAGATAAGCGCAAGACCAGAACCTAGGAAAAAAGTATAAAAAGTAGCATTTATAGCCGCTGATAAAGCCTTACCACCCCATACTAAGTGTGCTGTTCCAAATGCTATACCAGAAATAATTATTTGAATGAAATCATTGAAACCTTCTTCTTGAAGGTAATCCATTAATATTTTTCGAAATAATATTTCTTCAAAAAAGCCAGAAACTAAGGCACCTAGTAGAGCTAAATATTTTAGTTTATTAAACTTAAACATGTGTTCGCGCACATTGGAGATACTTGCCGCCCCCCAAACGTATGAGATAACAACCAAAGCGGCTATGCCCCATGACAGTATGCCTACATTTGATAATGTCGTGAAACCAATAGAGCTGAAGAAATTATCAGACGTAATAATCCAGTAAAGTAAAATTCCGCCTTGAACTAGAATAATTGAAGATATTATCTTTAAAGTTTGATTATCAGCAGATTGCATGGAACCTCCTTGTGCACCTAACGCCCAATTAACGGGCTAAAAATAGTGGGCTAAAATGGAGCGAAGCGAACAGCCCGCTGTTTTTAGTCCTTGTTGATTTGCTTGTTATGAGCCTACTCAGTAGTAAGATTTATACTGTAATATTAATGCCTTTACTACTTTCATGTGATTCATATTCTTGACCATGCAGACCTTCGACAACAGTTAACCGATTAAGTAAAAAATTTGCTCCGTCAGTATCACCAATACTTTGTCTGTATTCTATTAATTGTTCAATTTGAGCAATGTAATCCATTTTTACATCTCCCATTTCCTCTT